>NZ_MEGQ01000011.1:0-100105 GCF_001725585.1 Thiomonas sp. SCN 64-16
AGGCAGACGTCCCACAGGCACTTTGCGCCAAGCCTGGATTTCGAGGAAATCGATGATGCGTTCGGCCACCAAGCGGTGCGTGACCTCCTCGCGCACGGCTGGTCTGAGCCGCAAGGCCTGAGAGAGCAGGCCGCAGCGCATGTGCAGATTGCGACCCGCCATGATGTTGTCGAGCACGCTCATGCCCGCGAACAGCGCCAGATTTTGGAAGGTACGTGCAATGCCCAATTTTGCCGCGAGAACGGGGCGCATCAAACCCAGCGCTTGGCCGGCAAAAGTCAAGCGTCCCTGCTGGGGCTGATAGACGCCATTGATCACATTGAGCAGCGAACTCTTTCCGGCGCCGTTGGGTCCGATGATCGCCCGGATTTCGCCTGGCTGAACATCGAAGCCGATACTCTGCAGCGCCTTGATGCCACCGAATCGCAGGTGGATATCTTCCAGCCGCAACACCGGCATTTGGGTTGCGGCGAGCGCTTGCGCCGACGAAGGATGTGTGAAGGCTGATGCGGTGTCGAGCAGGGCGGCCATGGTGGGTCTCACGAGATCAGGCAGCCGAGCGCAGTGCCGGGTAAACCTGGGCATTGCGCAGTCTCAAGTCAGACTGAACGGTGCCCGTGCGGCCATCGTCAAAGCGCACCTGCACGCTCAGATGGTGATGAGTCTGAGCGGGGTCATACAACGCAGCGATAAGACTGCCGTATTTTTCTGCCACGAAACGGCGGCGTACCTTTCGAGTCCGTGTGAGTTCGTCGTCGTCCGGATCGAGCTCCTTGTGGAGTACGGCAAAGCGGTGGATCTGCAAGGCGGCCGTGTGTGGGTCTGCGGCAAGATCGGCGTTGACCTTGGCTACGCATTCAGCCACAAGGTCGGCGACTTCTGACTTGCCTGAAAGATCGGCGTAACCGGTGTACGGCAGACCGAACTTTTCGGCCCAACTCCCCACCGCTGGAAAGTCGATATTGATCATTGCGACCACATGGTCGCGTCCTGCCCCAAAGGCCACCGCCTCTTTGATCGCCGGGAAAAACTTCAGCCTGTTTTCAATCAGTTTGGGGGCAAACAACGCTCCGCCCGAGAGTGCCGACACATCCTTGGCGCGATCGATAATGCGCAGCTGACCGTCCGGTTCCAGCCAACCGGCGTCTCCGGTGTGGTACCAACCGTCGGCATCGAGCACTTCGGAAGTGGCCTCCGGGTTCTTGTAGTACTCGCGCAGCAGACCAGCGCTGCGAAGCAGAATTTCTCCGTGCTCAGCGACCCGCAGTTCCACGCCCGGCGCTGGAAGACCGACGCTGTCGCTGCGCACGCCGTTATCGGGTTGCATGCAGACGAAGACGGCGGTTTCAGTGGAGCCATAGAGCTGTTTGAGGTTGATGCCAATAGACCGATAGAAACGGAATAGTTCCGGCCCGATTGCCTCTCCCGCGGTATAAGCCACGCGGATTCGGCTCATTCCCAGCACGTTGCGCAGCGGCGCCAGCATCAATAGGTCGGCTATGGGCAACAACAAGAGATCAAGCTTGCGGGGCGGTTTGCCGTTGTCTTTCGCCGCGTGCACCCTTTGGGCGATGGCCAGACTGGCGTCGAACAAGCGGCGCTTGGGGGGTGCGGCATCGTCCATGCGCACGCGCACGTCGGTGAGCAGCGCTTCGAATACCCGGGGCGGGGCGAAGTAATAGGTCGGGCCGATTTCGTGCAGGTCGATCGCCACTGTCGAAGGCGATTCCGGGCAGTTCACCGTGTATCCGCAGACCAGATGCTGGGCGTAGGAAAAGATGTTCTGTCCGATCCAAGCCGGAGGCAGGTAGGCGAGCACCTCTTCCTGTGGCCCAAGTCGGTCAAAGGCAGCACCGGCACGAGCGCGGTCGATCAAACTACCGTGCGTGTGCACAACCCCTTTGGGTTTGCCGGTGGTGCCAGAAGTGAAGAAGAGTGCAGCCACGTCGTCTGTCTCGATGGACTGCACGACGGCATCGAAGCCGCCAGAATGCCGAGTCCACCAGTCAGTGCCCTCGGTTTCAATCTGATCAAGACTGAGGAGACAGGCCGCCTCGGCCTTTCTGAGCCCGCGCGGATCGTGATAAAGAATGTGCTGCAGAAATGGAAGCTGATCGCGGATGTCCAGCAGCTTGTCGACCTGCTCCTCGTTCTCCGCCACCGCGAGTTTCACCTCGGCGATTTGCAGTGGGTAGACCAACTCGGCTGCGACGGCGTCCTGGTAAAGCGGTGCGGGGATTGCGCCCAAACATTGAGCGGCCAGCATGGTGGCATAAAGGCGCGGCTGGTTCTCGCCGATGATTGCAATATGGTCGCCTCGGCTGACCCCCAATTTGGCAAGGCCACCTGCAAGCTGCTGTACCCAGTCGAGTGCCCGATCCCAGGTGGTTTCCTGCCAGATGCCCAACTCCTTTTCGCGCCACGCGATTCCCTTGGGACGGATTCTGGCCTGCTCGCAAAGAAGCTGGGGGAATGTCCTCCCAGCGGAATGCGCATACTCCATGTCTCCTCCTTTGGCTACCGGGTAGACGGTTACAACCGAATGACAAAAACCCAGGTGAAATTACATTTTGAAACGGAGTGTATGCAGTTGTTTGGTGCATATTTGTCTTCCAGCTGACAATTCATCCAGAAAATGACTAGGGATTACACGGAGAGTGAAGGGTCGTGCGCTTGGATGCATGTCCTGACCGAGCACGAGCGAGAGCGGGTGCGTGGCTCCTTGCATCGGCAAAATGTTGATGCGGGTGCGATGGTTTGTCACCGTGGCGAGGAGGCGCGGTACTGGGTAGGTGTGCTGGACGGGCTGGTCAAGATTTCCTCGGTCTCGGTCAGCGGAAAATCTCTGACTTACACGGGCGTGGCACCGGGCGGATGGTTCGGTGAGGGCACTCTGCTAAAAAGCGAGCATTGGCGCTATGACGTCATTGCGTTGCGCAATAGCCATATCGGTCTGTTGCCGGCCGAGTGCTTTTTCTGGCTGTTGGACCGTAGTCTCGAGTTCAATCGGGTCATCGTCAACCAACTCAACGAGCGGCTCGGGCAGTTCATAGGCCAACTCCAAATTGACCGACTTTCAGGCGCAGATGAACGGGTTGCCCGTACGGTTGCTGCTATGTTTCATCCCATCCTTTATCCCGGCGTGGATAGGTGGCTGCGTATCTCTCAGGAAGAGCTTGGATATCTCTGCGGTCTATCGCGTCAACGGGTGAACAAGGCGTTGAGTCATCTCTGCAGTCTGGGATTACTGCAGCTACGCTATGGCGGAATTGAAGTGCCCGATCTCAATGCGCTGCGGGCATACGAATCCGACGGGGCCGAGGGCGAAGCATCGGTTCTGCGAGGTCTAGGGTAAGTCCTTAGAATGCGCCAGTTGCCCTGCGGTGCGGGGCATTTTCCGAAGAGAAGACTGAATCGTCTGTCTTTCCCGCCCAACATCCCTCCAAACATGCAAGACACTTTTGCTCGGCCCATTGTCCAGATCGACGCGCTCGATTTTGGGTATGGCGAGCGGCCGATTCTGCGTCACATCGACATGACCATTCAGCGGGGTCAGGTGGTCGCGGTGATGGGCGCATCGGGCGGGGGGAAGACCACGCTGCTGCGGCTGATCGGCGGGCAGGTCAGGCCCCAGCGGGGTTCGGTGCGGTTCGAGGGACAAGACCTGGCCGGGGCGTCGCAGGATCAGATTTTCGCCATGCGGCGGCGCATGGGCATGTTGTTTCAGTTCGGCGCCCTGTTTACCGATATGAGCGTGTTCGACAACGTGGCTTTTCCGCTGCGTGAGCACACGGATTTGCCGGATTCGATGATTCGCGATCTGGTGCTGATGAAGCTCAACGCCGTCGGGCTGCGTGGAGCGCGCGATCTTTATCCTGCAGAGCTTTCGGGCGGGATGGCGCGACGGGTGGCGATGGCGCGGGCCATTGCGCTCGATCCGGCGCTGGTGATGTATGACGAGCCGTTTGCCGGACTCGACCCCATTTCGCTGGGGATTTCGGCGCGGTTGATCCGCAGCCTCAACGACGCGCTGGGCCTGAGCAGCATTGTGGTGTCGCATGATGTCGAGGTGACTTTCGACATCGCCGATTATGTTTATATCCTGGGCAATGGCAGCTTGATCGCCCACGGCACGCCGCAGCAGATGCGCGAGAGCACCGATCCCCTGGTGCATCAGTTCGTGCGCGGCGAGCCCGACGGCCCGGTGCATTTTCATTACCCGGCCGCGGCGATTGGGGATGATTTTTTGCGGCCTGACAGCGTGCGCAAGGAGCGGGCATGACGGTGGCTGACAGACTGGTTTCCATCGGCGTTGGCACGCGGCAACTGCTGTCCAGCCTGGGTTATGCGGCGCGCTTGTTCGTGCGGCTGCTGTGGCTGGTCGGCCGGGTGTTCATGCGTCCCAGCCTGCTGATTCAGCAGATGTATTTTCTCGGCAATTTGTCGCTGGTCATCATTGCGGTGTCAGGCCTGTTCGTCGGCTTCGTGCTGGGGCTGCAGGGTTACTACACCTTGTCGCGTTACGGTTCGTCGAGCGCGCTGGGGGTGCTGGTGGCGCTGTCGCTGGTGCGCGAGCTCGGGCCCGTCGTCACCGCCTTGCTGTTTGCCGGTCGCGCGGGCACCTCGCTGACTGCCGAAATCGGCCTGATGAAGGCCGGCGAGCAGATTGCGGCGATGGAGATGATGGCCGTCGATCCGGTGGTGCGGGTGCTTGCTCCGCGGTTCTGGGCTGGCGTGATTGTCATGCCCCTGCTGGCGGCTGTGTTCAGCGCGGTGGGCATCATGGGCGGCTATGTGGTGGGGGTGGTGATGATCGGCGTCGATGCCGGGCAGTTCTGGTCGCAGATGCAAAGCGGCGTCGATGTGTTCAAGGATGTGGGCAATGGGGTGATCAAAAGCGTGGTGTTCGGCCTGGCCGTCACCTTCGTCGCGCTGTTGCAGGGCTGGCGCAGTCAGCCGACGCCCGAGGGCGTGTCGCGGGCCACCACGCGCACCGTGGTCATTGCTTCGCTGGCGGTACTGGCACTGGACTTTGTGTTGACCGCCATGATGTTCAGCACCTGAGGGCATGAGGCCCTGGAGTTGTCGCAAATGAATCAACGAAAAATCGATCTGTGGGTGGGCATACTCGTTGTGCTGGGAGCTGCCGCCTTGCTGTTTCTGGCGCTCAAGGCGGGCAATCTGCTGCAGATCAACTGGGGGCCAACCTATACGGTGACGGCCCGGTTTGACAATATCGGCGGCCTCAAGGCGGACGCGCCGGTGAAAAGCGCGGGCGTGGTCGTGGGGCGGGTGACGTCCATCACCTTTGACAATCAGACCTTCCAGGCCGATGTGCACATGGCCATCGATCAGCGTTTCAAATTCCCGGTGGATACCTCGGCCAAGATTCTGACGGCCGGTTTGCTGGGCGATCAATACATTGATTTCAGCCCCGGCGGCAGTGAAAAGAATCTCGCCAACGGCTCAGTGATTCGCAATACCCAGTCGGCCGTGGTGCTCGAAAATCTGATCGGTCAATTCCTCTACAACAAAGCCGCTTCGAGCGGGGCGGGAGACGGCAAATGAAACCGATGGCGCGATTCATTCCGCTGCTGGCGCTGGCTGCCCTGGGCGGCTGTGCCACGCACAACCCGCAAGACCCGCTAGAGCCTTACAACCGGGCGATGTTCACCATCAATGACAAGGTCGACAAGGCCGTGCTCAAGCCAGTTGCCACCGGCTATAAAGCCGTCACGCCCACGCCGATTCGCCACGGTGTGACCAATTTCTTCGGCAATTTTGGCGATGTGTGGTCGATGACCAATGACTTTCTGCAGGGCAATGTGCACGATGGTTTGAGTACCTTTATGCGCGTGGGGGTCAACTCGGTGTTCGGTCTGTTCGGCACCCTCGACATCGCCACAGAGATGGGCATTTACAAACACCCCAACGATTTCGGGCTCACGCTGGCGCGCTGGGGCGTGGGTTCCGGGCCGTATGTGGTGCTGCCGTTCTACGGACCGAGCACGGTGCGCGACGCCGCTGGCACCGGGGTGTTTCTCGCTTATGGCCCAACGGCGCAGATCAGCCCGCCCAGCGCCAGCTACGGCGCGCTGGCGCTCAATCTGGTGAATACCCGCGCCAATCTGCTGAGCGCCTCCAATTTGTTCGACCAGATTGCGCTCGATCCCTACGTCTTTACACGCAGCGCCTACGAACAGCGCCGCAAATCCCAGGTTGAAGAGGTGCGCGACCGGCCCATCATCGATCTGGGCGAGCCCAATCCGCTGGCTAAGTACAGCTACGACGACGCGAACGGGGGCCTGATGAGTTTTGCCTCCCCGACGCCAACTGCCGCGGCCAGTGCGGCGAACTCGGCTGCCAAGGCAGACGCCAAGCCAGACGCCCCCTCGCACTGAACCGACTGCCGCTGTCATCCTCAGGGGCGGCCGCGCGTTAATCGACACAACACAAGAACTGGAGAACCTCCCATGCTTCGACGCCACTTCATGGCTTTATCCCTGTCCTCCGCGGTGATGCTGGCCGGGGTTCCGGTGCTCGCTCAGGCCGCAGACACGCTCTCGCCGCCGCAATTGATCGAGACCATGTCGAACGAGATCATTCGCGATGTGCAGCAGGATCCAAAACTACGCTCGGGCAATCCCGAGGTGGTCATGCAGTTCGTGGAGCAGAAAATCCTGCCCAATGTGGACTTCCAGAAAATCACTCAGAGCGCCGTGGGGCGCTACTGGCGCGAAGCCACTCCGGCACAGCGCACCGCGCTGGAGCAGCAGTTCAAACAACTGCTGGTCTATACCTACGCCGGCGCCGTCAAGCAGATCAAGGATCAGAAGGTCAAGATGCTGCCTTACCGTGAACCCGCGAATGCGCAGGATGTGACGGTGCGCACTCGCGTGATCAACAACGGCGAACCGCTGCAACTCGACTACCGCCTGGAGAACACCCCGGTTGGCTGGAAGATCACCGATGTCAACGTCATGGGCATCTGGCTGGTCGACAACTACCGCAGCGTGTTCGCCCAGGAGATCGGGCAAAAAGGCATCGATGGCCTGATCGCCACGCTGAAGGAAAAAAACCAGAACCTCGCCCAGGCCAAGGGCTGATCTGGATTGCACCATGCCGGTTTACGCCCTGCCCGCCGACCTGACCCTCGATACCGCCTCGGCCGTGCGGCGCCAAGCGCTGGCGACTTTAGGTGAGGCTTCGGGTGCGCAGTCAACGCCTTGGGTGGTCGATGCGGGCGCCTTGCACACCTTCGATTCCGCCGCGCTGGCCCTCTTGCTCGAATTGCGCCGTGTCGCCCCTCAGCAAGCCCTAGAGGTAAAGGCCATTCCTGCCCGATTACGTGATCTGGCGAAGGCTTACGGGCTTGAGTTTCTGTTCGGCCCGGCAGCCGAGCATCCCTGATTTTTCTCGCCCGAGCGGAGCGGCGCGTCGCGCCCGGTCTGCGCGGGCGCTGTTCATCGTCCATGTCATCAAATCCTCCTGCTGTTTCCTTTGATCGCGTCGTCAAGCAGTACGGCCAGAACCTGGCCGTCGATGGCGTCGTGCTCGACATTGCCGACGGCGAGTTCTTCGGTCTGCTCGGCCCCAACGGCGCGGGAAAAACCACGCTCATCAGCATGCTGGCCGGCCTCACGCGCCCGACTTCGGGTCATGTGCGAGTGGCCGGCTTTGATGTGCAGCGCGACGCCGCTGCGGCCCGCCGTCTGCTGGGCGTCGTCCCGCAGGAACTGGTGTTCGACCCGTTTTTCACCGTGCGCCAGGTGCTGCGCATTCAATCGGGCTATTTCGGCTTCAGGCAGAACGATCCGTGGATCGACGAATTGCTGCACAACCTCGGGCTAACCGCGCAGGCCGACAAGAACATGAGGGCTTTGTCCGGCGGCATGAAACGCCGGGTGATGGTGGCGCAGGCGCTGGTGCACCGGCCGCAGGTCATCGTGCTCGACGAGCCCACTGCGGGAGTCGATGTCGAACTGAGGCAATCACTGTGGGAGTTCATCGCCCGGCTCAACGCCGAAGGCCATACCGTGCTGCTCACCACGCACTATCTCGAAGAAGCCGAGGCGCTGTGCAAACGCATCGCGGTGATCAAGGGCGGCAAGGTGGTCGCGCTCGATCGCACCGAGGCGCTGCTGCAGCGGTTTGCGTCGTCGGTGCTGTACTTCCGCCTGCTCAAGGGACGCTTGCCCGAAGGGCTGGGCGCCGAGCAGGGCGGGCGCGTCGCGCTGGCGGTGCGGGGCGCGCAGGATGTGGAGGCCAAGCTCGCCGCGCTGCGCCAGGCGGGCTGTGAGATCGATGAACTGGAGCTGCGCCGCGCCGACCTCGAAGACGTGTTTCTCGAATTGATCGGAGCCGCGCGATGACCGGGCTGTACACCCTGCTGCAGAAGGAACTGCAGCGCTTTATCAAAGTGGGCTTCCAGACTGTCGCGGCTCCCGTGGTCACGGCGCTGCTCTATCTGTTGATTTTCTCCCACGCCTTCACGGCGCACTTGCAGGTGTTTGGGCATGTGCCGTACACCGCCTTCCTCATCCCTGGTCTGATGATGATGAGCGTGTTGCAGAACGCGTTCGCCAACACCTCGTCTTCGCTCATCCAGTCCAAGATCACCGGTAATCTGGTGTTCGTGCTGCTGTCGCCGCTCAAACCCTGGGAACTGTTCGCGGCCTATGTGGGCGCTTCGGTGCTGCGGGGGCTGATGGTCGGCGCCGGGGTGCTGCTGGTGACGATGTGGTTCGTCCCGCTGACCTTTGTGTATCCGCTATGGATTCTTATTTTTGCCATTCTGGGGGCGAGCATGCTGGGTGCGCTCGGCCTGATTGCCGGTATCTGGGCGGAGAAGTTCGATCAGATGGCCGCCTTCCAGAACTTCATCATCACCCCCGCGACGTTTCTCTCGGGCGTGTTCTACTCGGTTCACAGCCTGCCGGGTTTCTGGAAACTGGCCTCGCACCTCAACCCGTTTTTCTATCTGATCGACGGCTTCCGCTATGGTTTTTTCGGCTCGGGCGATGTCTCGCCCTGGATCAGTCTGCTGGCGGCGCTGCTGGGTAACCTGCTTTGCGGCGGCATCGCCCTGGCCATGCTGGTGCGCGGCACCAAACTTCGGAACTGAACCCCATGTCTCTTCCCACCCCCCAAGACCTCCACCGCTACATCGCCGCGGGGCTGGAATGCAGTCATCTGCACGTCGAAGGTGATGGCCAGCATTTTTACGCCACCATCGTCAGCGCGGCTTTCGAAGGACGCAACCGGGTGCAGCGGCACCAACTGGTCTACGGGGCACTCGGCGAGCGCATGCGCGCGGAAATTCACGCGCTGTCCATGAAAACGCTCACCCCGCAGGAATTCGCGGCATTACCGAACGCCTAGAATCCTGCCTTTTTCGCGCGCGACGACGCGTGCTGCTGGGTAGCGCAAGACTGCCGAGCTGAAGGTCATCATGGACAAACTCAGAATCACCGGGCAGCGCACGCTGCAAGGCGTGGTGCAGGCCAGCGGGGCGAAGAACGCCGCGCTGCCGCTGATCGCCGCCGCGTTGCTCACCGCCGAGACCGTGCAGTTGAACAACGCGCCGCAGCTCATGGATGTGCGCACCCTGGCCAAGCTGCTGCGCAGCCTGGGCGCTCAGGTCGAACAGGACGGCGGGCAGATCCGCCTCAGTGCCGCAGCGGTGAATCACTACGAGGCGTCGTATGAACTGGTCAAGACCATGCGCGCCTCGGTGCTGGTGCTCGGCCCCTTGCTGGCGCGATTCGGGCAGGCGCGGGTGAGCCTGCCCGGAGGTTGCGCCATCGGCGCACGCCCGGTCGATCAGCATATCAAGGGCTTGCAGGCGCTGGGGGCGGACATCGCGGTGGAACATGGCTATATCGTGGCCCGCGTGGCGACGCCTTCGGGCCGGTTGCGCGGCGCGCGCATCACCACCGACATGGTCACCGTGACGGGCACCGAAAACCTGATGATGGCCGCCACGCTGGCCGAGGGCGAGACCCTGATCGACAACGCGGCGCGCGAGCCCGAGATTGTCGATCTCGCCAATCTGCTGCGTGCCATGGGCGCGCAGATCCGCGGCGACGGAACCTCGCAGATTCGCATTCAGGGCGTGGACGCCTTGCACGGCGCGTCGCACCGCATCATTCCCGACCGCATCGAAGTCGGCACTTTTCTGTGCGCCGCCTTGGCCGCGCGCGGCGATGTGACGGTGCAGGGGGCCGAGCCGTCTCACCAGGATGCCTTGCTCGACAAGCTGCGCGAAGCCGGAGCCCAGATCGACACCGGCGCCGACTGGATTCGCCTGCGGGCCGATGCGCTGCCCGGCGGTCGTCCGCGCGCCGTCTCGGTGCGCACGACCGAATACCCCGGCTTTGCCACCGATATGCAGGCGCAGTTCATGGCGGTCAACTGCCTGGCAGACGGCGCCGCGCGCATGACCGAGACCATTTTCGAGAATCGCTTCATGCATGTGCAGGAGCTCATGCGGCTGGGTGCGCAGATCGATATCGACGGTCACACCTGCGTGGTGCATGGCGTGCCGCAGCTCTCGGGCGCCACCGTCATGGCGACCGACCTTCGCGCCTCGGCCGGCCTGGTGGTGGCGGCGCTGGCGGCTGAAGGCGAAACCGTGATCGACCGCATCTATCACCTCGACCGCGGCTACGACGCCATGGAGGTCAAGCTGCGCGGCCTGGGCGCGCAGATCGAACGTATCAGCGACCGCATCAGCGGCAAGTAAGGAACCGACATGCTGACCCTCGCACTGTCCAAGGGACGAATTTTCGAAGACACCCTGCCCATGCTGGCGCGGGCGGGCATCACGGTGTCTGGCGATCCCGAGTCCACGCGCAAACTCATCCTGCCGACCAATCGGCCCGATGTGCGCGTGGTGCTGGTGCGGGCCAGCGATGTGGCCACCTATGTGCGCTACGGCGGCGCCGACATCGGCGTGGCCGGGCTGGACGTGCTGCGCGAATACTTCGCCGGCAGCGGGGCGGACGGCTTGTATCTGCCGGTCGATCTGGGCATTGCCCGCTGCCGCCTGAGCGTGGCGGTGCGGCATGATTTCGACTACACAGGCCAGGTCAAACAGGGCGCGCGTCTGCGGGTGGCCACCAAATACCTGCACATGGCGCGCGAGCACTTCGCCACCAAGGGCGTGCACGTTGATCTGGTCAAGCTCTACGGTTCGATGGAACTGGCGCCGCTCACCGGGCTGGCCGACGCCATCGTCGATCTGGTTTCTACCGGAGGCACGCTCAAGGCCAACGGCCTAGTTGAGGTGGAACACATCATGGACATTTCCGCGCGTCTCATCGTCAACCAGGCCGCGCTCAAAACCCGCACGGCTTTGCTCAAACCCCTGATCGACCAACTGCGCCAAGCCGCGCAAGCCACCGAGGAGGCTGCTGCATGAACGCCCCGCTCAATGCTCCGGTCCATGCCCTGCAACTGCGCAGGCTAGACGCCACCGGCCCCGACTTCGAGACGCAATACCGCGCCCTGTTCGCCCGCATGGCCGATGAAAACGCCGAGATCGATGCCCGCGCGGCCGACATCCTGCGCGATGTGCAGCAGCGCGGTGATGCCGCCGTGCTCGACTACACGCGCCGATTCGACCGCCTGGACGCGCCCGACATGGCCGTGCTCGAGATCAGCCAGGCCGAGTTGCAGGCCGCGCTTGCCACCATCACTGCGGAGCAGCGCAGCGCGCTGGAGGCGGCCGCCATCCGGGTGCGCCGCTACCACGAGCGCCAGTTGCAACAAGTCGGCCAGAGCTGGGAGTACCGCGATGAAGACGGCACTCTGCTCGGCCAGAAGGTCACGCCTCTCGACCGCGTGGGCATTTACGTGCCCGGCGGCAAGGCGGCCTATCCCTCTTCGGTGCTGATGAACGCCATTCCGGCGCATGTGGCCGGTGTGCAAGAGATCATCATGGTTGTGCCTACGCCGGGCGGCGAGCGCAATCCGCTGGTGCTGGCCGCAGCGGCCGTGGCCGGCGTGAGCCGCGCCTTCGCCATCGGCGGGGCGCAGGCGGTGGGCGCTCTGGCTTACGGCACGGCCACCGTGCCCGCGGTGGACAAAATCGTCGGCCCTGGCAACGCCTATGTGGCTGCGGCCAAGCGGCGGGTGTTCGGCGTTTGCGGCATCGACATGATCGCCGGGCCGTCCGAGATTCTGGTGCTCGCCGACGGCAGCACGCCGCCCGACTGGGTGGCGATGGATCTGTTCAGCCAGGCCGAGCATGACGAACTGGCGCAGAGCATCCTGCTCTGTCCGGACTCGGCCTATATCGACGCCGTGGCCGAGGCCATCCACCGGCTGCTGCCCGACATGCCGCGCAAGCACATCATCACCGCCTCGCTGAACGGCCGCGGCGCGCTTATCCGCGTGCGCGACATGGCGCAGGCCTGTGCGCTGGCCAACCGCATCGCGCCGGAGCATCTGGAGATTTCCGCGCAGAACCCGCATCGATATGTGCCCGCGCTCAAGCACGCTGGCGCGCTGTTTCTCGGCGCTTACACCTCCGAGTCGCTCGGCGACTACTGCGCCGGGCCCAACCATGTCTTGCCCACTTCGGGCACGGCCCGGTTCTCCTCGCCGCTGGGGGTGTACGACTTCATCAAGCGCTCCAGCATCATCGAGGTCAGCGCCGAGGGCGCGCAGCAACTCGGCCGTATCGCCAGCGTGCTGGCCCACGGCGAACGCCTGACCGCGCACGCCCGCGCCGCCGAAATGCGGCTGCGCTGAAACGGAAATGCCATGAGCCGATTCTGGAGCGAAGTCGTTCACGGTCTGACCCCTTATGTGCCGGGCGAACAGCCGCAGATCGACGGGCTGATCAAACTCAACACCAACGAATGCCCCTATCCGCCCAGCGACAAGGTGCTGCAGGCTATCGCGGCGCAGACCACGGGCGATTTGCGTCTGTACCCAGATCCGCAGGCCACCGGGCTTAAGGCCGCGATTGCACACCATCACGGACTGAAGGCCGAGCAGGTCTTCGTCGGCAACGGCTCGGACGAAGTGCTGGCGCATGCCTTCATTGCGCTGCTGCGGCATCCAGCGCCGCTGCTGCACCCCGACATTTCCTACAGCTTCTATCCCGTTTACGCCCGCCTGTATGGCATCGAGACGCGCGAGATCGCGCTGCGTGCCGACTTCTCGATTGCCGTCGATGACTATTTGCAGGCCGGGCCGAATGGCGGCATCATCTTTCCCAATCCCAATGCCCCAACTGGCATGGCGCTGCCCCTGGCGGAAGTGGAACGTCTGCTGGCGGGTAATCCCGATTCCGTGGTGGTGGTCGATGAGGCGTATGTCGATTTCGGCGGGCAGACCGCTGCACCCTTGATCGACCGCTATCCGCAATTGCTGGTGATCCGTACCCTGTCCAAGGCCTGGGCGCTGGCCGGCTTGCGCGTGGGCTATGCGCTGGGCCACCCCGATCTGATCGAAGCACTCAGTCGGGTGAAAGACAGCTTCAATTCCTATCCCCTAGACCGTCTAGCGCTCGCTGGTGCCACAGCCGCCCTGTCAGATGCCGCCTGGCTGGCGCAGACCAGCGCACGCATTCAAGCCAGCCGTGAGGCCTTGAGCGAAGGCCTGCGCGCGCGTGGGTTCGAGGTGCTGCCTTCGCAGGCGAATTTCGTGTTCGCGCGCCACCCCGCACACGAGGGCGCAAGCCTGGCGGCGCAGTTGCGCGAGCAGCGCATTTTGGTGCGGCAATTCGCCCGCCCGCAGCGCATTGCCGACTTCCTGCGCATCACCATCGGCACCCCGCAGCAGTGCGAAGCCTTGCTGAACGCTTACGACGCCGTTGCGCAGCAGACGGCGGCGTCGCGCTGACGTTAGGATTGCGCCTATTGACCGCCGTATTGACCGCCGTTTTTGACGCCACTTTCCCATGCGCACTGCCCAGGTTTCCCGCAACACCGCCGAGACGCAAATCACCGTGTCCCTCAACCTCGACGGCACCGGCGTCTCCAAACTGTCCACCGGTGTGGGCTTCTTTGATCACATGCTCGACCAGATCGCCCGGCACGGGTTGATCGACCTCGACATCCAGGCCAAGGGCGATCTTCATATCGACGCGCATCACACGGTCGAAGACGTGGGCATCACGCTGGGCCAGGCGCTGGCGCGGGCCATCGGCGACAAGAAGGGCATCCGCCGTTACGGCCATGCCTATGTGCCGCTCGATGAAGCCCTGAGCCGCGTGGTCATCGATTTTTCAGGCCGCCCCGGTCTGGAATGGCATGTGCCGTTCACCCGTGCGATGATTGGCGAATTCGACGTCGATCTGGCCCACGAGTTCTTTCAGGGGTTGGTCAACCACGCCGCCATCACCGTGCATGTCGACAATCTGCGCGGTGACAACGCGCATCACCAGTGCGAAACCGTGTTCAAGGCTTTCGGTCGCGCCCTACGGGCGGCCGCCGAGCGCGATCCTCGCATGGGCGAGTTGATTCCCTCGACCAAAGGTTCGCTGTAAATTGGCATTACAGGTCCGCTCTTGTCTTTCTGTCTTTCGCGCTGCTTTGCTGAAGTCAAACCGCCTCCTTCCCTGAATCGATGAAACGCGTTGCCGTTGTGGACTATGGCATGGGCAATCTGCGCTCGGTGTCGCAAGCCGTGGCGCATGTCGCCGCAGGCTCCGAGTTCGACGTGGTCGTGACCTCCGACCCCGCCGTGGTGCGCGCAGCCGACCGCGTAGTGCTGCCCGGCCAGGGCGCCATGCCCGACTGCATGCGTGAGCTGCGCGAGTCCGGCCTGCAAGAGGCCGTGCTGCAAGCGGCAGCCAGCAAGCCGCTGTTCGGCGTGTGCGTGGGCATGCAGATGCTGCTCGATCACAGCACCGAAGGTCATGTCGATGGTCTCGGCCTGATTCCCGGCCAGGTGCAGCGCTTCGAGCTCGACGGCCAGTTGCAGCCCGATGGCAGCCGCTACAAAGTGCCGCATATGGGCTGGAACGCGGTGTGGCAGGGTCGCGATGCGCGTGGGGCGCTGCATCCGCTATGGGCGCAGGTGCCTGATGGCGCGGCGTTCTACTTCGTGCACAGTTTTTACGCCGCGCCGCAAGACGGCAGCCACAGTGCGGGCGAGACCGAGTATGGCGTGCGGTTTGCCAGCGCGGTGGCGCGCGACAATCTTTTCGCCACCCAGTTTCACCCCGAAAAAAGCGCCGACGCGGGGCTGATGCTGTATCGCAATTTTCTGCACTGGTCGCCCTGACGGTGCGGTTTCCTCAACTTTCTTCGAGCCACTCTTTTCATTTGCCCTGACATCATGCTGCTCATTCCGGCAATCGACCTCAAGGACGGCCAGTGCGTTCGCCTCGAACAAGGTGAAATGCAAGGCGCCACGGTGTTCTCCAAAGATCCCGCCGCCATGGCCCGGCACTGGATCGACCAGGGCGCTGAACGCCTGCATCTGGTCGATCTCAACGGCGCCTTCGCCGGCAAGCCGCGCAATGCCGAGGCCATTGCCGCGATTCTCGACGAGGTGGGCGATGAGATTCCGGTGCAGCTCGGCGGCGGCATCCGCGATCTCGACACCATCGAGGCCTATCTCGATCAGGGCCTGAGCTTTGTCATCATCGGCACGGCCGCGGTGAAAAGCCCCGGCTTCCTGCGCGATGCCTGCAGCGCCTTTGGCGGGCACATCATCGTCGGCCTCGATGCCCGCGACGGCAAAGTCGCCACCGATGGCTGGAGCAAACTCACCGGTCACGAAGTCGCCGATCTGGCACGCAAGTTCCAGGACTACGGCATCGAAGGCGTGATCTACACCGACATCGGCCGCGACGGCATGCTCACCGGCATCAATATCGAGGCCACCGTGCGACTGGCCGAAGTGCTCGACGTGCCGGTCATCGCCTCCGGCGGCCTCTCAGGCATGGACGACATCGAAAAGCTCTGCGCGGTGGAAAGCAGCGGCGTCGAAGGCGTGATCTGCGGCCGCTCCATCTACACCGGCACGCTCGATTTCGCCGCCGCCCAACGCTACGTCACCAGCCGCTGACGCGGCCTGACGCGACTCTAGGCGCACCCATCATGCTGTTCAAACGCATCATCCCCTGTCTCGACGTGAACGGCGGCCGCGTGGTCAAAGGCGTCAACTTCGTCGGACTGCGCGATGCCGGCGATCCGGTGGAAATCGCCGCTCGCTACAACGCCCAGGGCGCGGACGAACTCACCTTTCTCGACATCACCGCCACCAGCGACGCCCGCGATCTGCTGCTGCACCAGATCGAGGCGGTCGCGTCGCAGGTCTTCATTCCGCTCACCGTGGGCGGCGGCGTGCGCACCGTGGACGACGTGCGCCGCCTGCTCAACGCCGGGGCCGACAAGGTCAGCTTCAACTCCGCCGCAGTGGCCAACCCGCAAGTCATCGCCGATGCCTCGGCCAAATATGGCGCGCAATGCATCGTCGTGGCCATCGACGCCAAGCGCCGCGCAGACGGCGAGGGCTGGGAGGTCTACACCCACGGCGGCCGCAAGGCGACCGGGCTCGACGCCGCGCAGTGGGCGGTGCGCATGGCGCAGGCGGGGGCGGGCGAAATCCTGCTCACCAGCATGGACCGCGACGGCACCAAGATCGGCTTCGATCTGGCGCTCACCCGCGCCGTGTCAGACGCGGTGAGCGTGCCCGTCATCGCCTCGGGCGGCGTAGGCAGTCTCGACCATCTGGCTGCGGGCTTTCTCGAAGGCCACGCCGACGCCGTGCTCGCCGCCAGCATCTTCCACTACGGCGAATACACCGTGGGGCAGGCCAAGCAATACCTGGCCGGGCGAGGCATCGCCATGCGGCCCGATCTGGCGCTGTGAGCGTCCTGCGCAAACTGCTGGGTCAGGGCGGGGGTGGAACGCCTAAAATCCATTCCATGAACTGGCTCGATCAAGTCAAATGGGATGCCCGCGGGCTCTTGCCCGCCATCGCGCAAGACGCGCATACTGGGCGCGTGCTCATGTTCGCCTGGATGAACCGCGAGGCGCTGGAGCTGACGCACCAGCGCGGCGAAGCGGTGTATTGGTCGCGCTCGCGCCACAAGCTGTGGCACAAGGGCGAAGAGTCCGGCCATGTGCAGACCGTGCGCGATATCCGCCTCGATTGCGACGGCGACGTGGTGCTGCTGCAAGTGGAGCAGGCGGGCGGCATTGCCTGCCACACCGGGCGCGAGTCCTGTTTTTTCAACAGCCTCGATCACGGCCATTGGAAGGTGGCTGATCCGGTACTGAAAGACCCGGCACAGATCTATGACGGCGCGTCCGCGCATGGGCAGGTTGACGCAGCCGGGGCCGCCGATTCCAGCGCGGCGCTCGCGCGCATCTACGCCACCATCGTCAGCCGCAAAGGGGCCGACCCGAGCGCTTCTTATGTGGCGCGGCTGTTTCACAAGGGCGAAGACGCCATTCTGAAAAAAATCGGCGAAGAAGCTACCGAACTCGTCATGGCGGCCAAGGATGGCGAGGCGGAGAAAATTCTGTACGAGACCGCCGACCTGTGGTTCCACAGCCTGATCGCCCTGGCCCAGCATGGCCTCACGCCGCAGCAAGTGCTTGCCGAACTGGAGCGCCGCGAAGGCAGGTCGGGTCTGGCCGAGTTTGCCGCGCGCGCGGTCAACCCCTGAGCTCGGCGCCATGAACGATCCAAGAACCCTCATCGATCAACCCGGCCCTCAAGACGTCGAGGGTCTCAAAACGATTGCGCTGGTCGTCTATGTGTTGCAGGCGCTGAGTTTTTTCTGGGGCATCACGGCGGTCATCGGCGTAATCATCGACTATGTGAAGCTCGATGACGCCCGCGGCACCTGGGTGGAGAATCACCTGCGCTGGCAGATTCGCACCTTCTGGTGGGCGCTGTTCTGGTCGGTGATCGGCTTTGCCCTGATCTGGGTTTTTGGTCTAGGTTTTCTGGTGCTGGCCGTGGTGTATTTCTGGACCATTTACCGTGTGGTCAAAGGCTGGCTCAAACTCACCGAGCGCAAGCAGGTGCGTCCTTCTCTCTGAATCTTTTCCCTCGCTATTGCCGTCCCGCCATGACTGATTCCCAATGCATTTTCTGCAAAATCGCCGCGGGTGAACTGCCCGCCAAAGTGCTGTACCAGGACGAGGATGTGGTCGCATTTCACGACATTCACCCGGCGGCGCCCGTCCATTTCCTGATCATTCCCCGACTGCATCTATCGTCTTTGTTCGATGTGGGTACGGAGCATCAGGCTTTACTCGGTAAAATGTTGCAGCTTGTACCCCGACTGGCGCGTGAGCAGGGTTGTGATGACGGGTTTCGTACCGTCATCAACACCGGCCAGAATGGAGGGCAGGAAGTGTTTCACCTGCACTTGCACGTTATGGGCGGTCCCCGTCCGTGGAAAAAACAGGCCCCTTAATTTTTTTGCGGCGAAGGAGTAAATCATGGGCTCATTTAGCATTTGGCACTGGCTGATCGTGCTGGTGATTGTGATGATGGTGTTCGGCACCAAGAAGCTGAAGAACATGGGTTCCGACCTCGGTTCTGCGGTGAAAGGTTTCAAGGACGGCATGCGCGATGCCAGCGCAGATGACAAACCTGCCGAGGCCGACAAACAGCTTGCCGCCGAAGCCAGCGCCAAGAAAGAAGCCATTGACGTGCAGGCCAAAGAGAAGTCGTCTTCCTGAAATTGGCCCTCACCGCGAGCCGGCAGCGATGCCGGTTTTTTGTCTTGCCCCGATTTTTTGTATCTCTTTTGTATCTCTTTTCCTGCTCGGCTTGCCTGCTGAGCCATTGCTCCCACTGACCGCCCATGTTTGACATCGGAATGTCCGAAATCGGCCTGATCGGCGTGGTGGCCCTAGTTGTACTCGGGCCGGAGAAACTGCCGCGCGTGGCTCGCACTGCGGGCAATTTGCTGGGCCGCGCGCAGCGCTACTTGGCTGAAGTGAAGGCCGAGGTCAATCGCCAAATCGATCTTGAAGAGCTGCGCAACGTGAAATCGTCCCTTGAGACCGCAGCGCAGGATATGAAAAAGTCGGTGAGCGACAACGTGGCCGAGGTTCAGGGCAGCTTTGATGATGCCTGGAAGGAAGCCACGGCGGGTCTGAGCGGCGAGGCCGAGCCTTCCATGGCCGATGGTTTTTCGTCCCCCAGTCTGCCCAGGCCGGACTATCCGACCAAGAAACGCAAAAAACTCTCGGGCAATACGGTTCCGCAGTGGTACCGGCGGCAGGCGCGTGTGCGCACCCAGGCCTTGTCGGGTGCGGCGCGCATGGCGCGTTATCGCGTCAAACGCTGATCGCCGTGGTGATCAGCGTGCCGATGCGGCGCCCCTTCTGCTTGTTCCATCCTCTCTTTGCAATCGAGTGCATCGCCCGTGTCTGACCCCAAGAAAACAGTGACACCGGACAGCCCCGAGGCCGAGCAGCCGTTCATCTCGCATCTGATCGAGCTGCGCAATCGACTCATCCGCGCCATTGCGGCCATCGGCGTGGTGTTCCTTGTGCTGTCGATCTACCCCGGCCCCTCGGGCCTGTTCGACCTACTGTCCCAACCGCTCATCGCGCATCTGCCCAAGGGCTCGACGATGATCGCCATTGGCGTGATCTCGCCTTTTGTGGTGCCCATCAAGGTCACGCTGCTGGTGGCGTTCATGATCGCCTTGCCTGCAGTGCTCTATCAGGTCTGGGCCTTTGTTGCGCCCGGTCTCTACACCCATGAAAAGCGCTTGGTCATGCCGCTGATCATCAGCAGCACGCTGTTGTTTTATATGGGGGTGGCGTTTTGCTACTTCTTTGTGTTCGGGCGCTTGTTCACCTTCATTCAGGGGTTTGCCCCGAAAGTGATCACCGCCGCCCCGGACATCGAGGCGTACTTGAGTTTCATGCTGACCATGTTCATGGCGTTCGGCACCGCGTTCGAGGTGCCGGTGGTGCTCATGGTGCTGGTGCGCTTCGGGCTGGTGACGGTTGAGCAGCTCAAATCCTGGCGCAGCTATTTCATCGTGGTGGCGTTCATCGTGGCGGCCATCGTCACGCCGCCGGATGTGGTGTCGCAGACTTCGCTGGCGCTGTCGATGATTCTGCTGTTCGAGGTCGGCATTCTCGCGGCGAAGTATCTGGTCAAGTATTCAGCGCCGCCTTCCGACGAAGAGAAAGACGCGCAGTCGCCAGCAGCCTGAGCGCTACGCTAAACAAGCTCAGGGCAGCACGCCTTCTCCGTTTTCAGCGGGCGGCATCTGGCCGATGTTCTGCGGACGGGTGCCGATGCGGACCTGCAGCGTGGTGGCCTTGCCGCCGCGCAGCACCTTAATCGCGGCTTCGCTTCCGGGCGTGAGCGCCGCCACGGCGTTAAGCAGTTGGCCGGTATTGACCACCGGCTTGCCCGCCACATCGAGCACCACATCGCCGGGGCGCACGCCCGCCTCGTCAGCCGGGCCTTTGCGCAGCACGCCGATGATCACCACGCCTTCCGGATGCGGCAGATTCAGGGTGCGCGCGAGCTGATCGGTCACGTCCTGCGGTTCGACGCCGATCCAGCCGCGAACCACCTGTCCGGTGCTGATGAGTTGCTGCATGACATTGCGCGCCGTCGAGACCGGAACGGCGAAGCCGATGCCCAGCGAGCCGCCGCTGCGCGAGAAGATGGCGGTGTTGATGCCAATGAGGTTGCCGTTCGCGTCCACCAGCGCGCCGCCGGAGTTGCCGGGGTTGATGGCGGCATCGGTCTGGATGAAGTTCTCAAAGGTGTTGATGCCCAGCTGGGTGCGGCCCAGGGCGCTGATGATGCCCTGCGTAACCGTCTGGCCCACGCCGAACGGATAGCCGATGGCCAGCACCACATCGCCCACATGCGCGTTGGCATCGCTGCCGAATGTGATGACCGGTAGCTTGTTCAGCCCGATGCGCAGCACCGCGAGATCGGTATCGGGATCGCGCCCGACCAGGGTGGCCCGGGCTTCGCGTCCATCGGACAGCTTGACTTCGATCTGGTCCGCGCCTTCGATGACGTGGTTGTTGGTGAGGATGTAGCCGTCCGGGCTGACGATCACGCCCGAGCCGAGGCCGACGGTCGGCTGGCGGCTGCCCTGAAACTGGCGCAGCCAAGGGTCACGGCCCGGCAGACGGCGCGGAGCCTTCGAGGTGGTGATGGAGACGACGGCCGGCATGGCCTTGAGCGCTGCGGCGCTATAGCTTCCCGCAGCGGGCGCAGCGGCAGGCGCGGCCGGGGCGTCCTGAATGGTGACGACAGCCGGCGCGCTCGCCAGCGTGGAATCCGGAGTGCCAAAGCACACCCATTCCGGCTTGAGGGTGGAGACGACGAACAGCGCGGCGAGCGCAATCGTCACAGTCTGGGAAAATAGTAGCCAGAGGCGTCGCATACAGAGACCGAGTGAGGAGTTGTCTCCCCACATGGCGGCGCGTCATCACGCTTCAAGGCCACCATGCGCAGAGACCATTTGCAGGGCGAAATCGACACTTATCTCGATTGCGCGCGTTTTACCGATTATTGCCCAAACGGCCTGCAGGTCGAGGGTCGGGAAGAGATTGCGCGCATTGTCACTGGCGTTACGGCAAGCCTGGCGCTGATCGAGCGCGCCATCGCGCTGCGGGCCGATGCGCTGCTGGTGCATCATGGCTATTTCTGGCGCGGAGAAGATCCACGCATCATCCGCCAGAAGCGCAAGCGCCTGGTGCTGCTGCTAGCCGCCGATCTCAACCTGTTCGCCTATCACCTGCCGCTCGACGCGCATGGCGAAGTCGGCAACAACGTCATGCTGGCGCGGCGGCTGGGCTGGTCGGTACAGGGCCGCTTCGGCAAACAGCAACTGGGCTGTCTGGGCAGCGCGCCGCAAGCGACCATCGGCCAACTCGCGCAGGCCGTTGCGCGCGATCTGGGGCGCACGCCCCTGGTGGTGGGCGAGGCCGATGCGCCTGTCGGGACATTGGCCTGGTGCACCGGCGGCGCGCAGGACTGGATCGAAGACGCCTGGGCCGCGGGGGCGCGCACCTTTGTCAGCGGCGAAATTTCCGAACCCACGGCGCATTTCGCGCGTGAAATGGGCATCACTTATCTGGCCTGCGGCCACCATGCCACCGAGCGCGACGGCATTCGTGCGCTCGGCGACCATCTGGCCGCTCACTACGGACTCGACCATGTCTTCATCGACCTCGACAACCCCGCCTGAATCGTCGCCCAGCCGCCCGATCGCCCTGACTATGGGCGACCCCTGCGGCATCGGCCCCGAAACCCTCGTGCGGGCCTTTGCGCAAGGCGAGGCGAATGGGTGCGTGGTTTACGGCGACGCGGCTTGGCTGGCCCGCACAGCGCGCATCCTGCGGTTTTCACCCGACAGCAGCCGTCCGGCCATCGTGGAACTCGACGAACTGGCCGAGTGGAAGAAGGTTCCGCGCGGGGCCATTCCCGTGCTGCCCATCGTCGCGCTGCCTGCCGATCTCGTCACCGGGCAGGTGGACGCCCGCGCGGGTGCGGCTGCCTACGCGTGCATCGAAGCCGCGGCCCAAGACGCCCTCGCGGGTCGGGTGGCCGCCGTGGTGACGGCGCCCATCCACAAAGCGGCGCTGCATGCCGCGGGCGTGAACTTTCCCGGACATACCGAAATCCTGCAGCACATCGCGGGCGGCGTACCCGTGCGCATGATGCTGGCCAACGAGCAACTCAAGACCGTGCTGGTGACTGTGCACATGGCCTTGCGGCAAGCCATCGATGCGGTGACGACCGAAGCGGTTTTGCAGACCTTGCGCATCGCCCATCAGGCTGCCCGTGGCTGGGGGCTGGCGCAGCCGCGCATCGCCGTTGCCGGGCTGAACCCGCATGCGGGCGAGTCAGGTCTGTTCGGCGACGAGGAAGAGCGGATCATCGCCCCGGCGATCGCTCAGGCGCGCAGCGAGGGCATTGCCGCCAGCGGGCCTTACCCGCCTGATACCGTGTTCATGCGCGCGCGTCACGCACCGCCCGAGCACCCGGGTGCCTTCGACATCGTGGTGGCGATGTATCACGATCAGGGCTTGATTCCGGTGAAGTATCTCGGCGTGGAGCAGGGCGTAAACGTCACGCTGGGGCTGCCCTTTGTGCGGACCAGCCCCGATCACGGTACGGCGTTCGACATCGCCGGCCGCGATCAGGCCGACCCCTCCAGCCTGATTGCGGCCATTCGCATGGCCCGCGATCTTGCCGTACTGCACTGAGAGCGCCCCCAGACCTGCCGCGTTCGCGTCTGGCTCCCGAGAGGGGGATGAGGCCTGCGGCTTCAAGCTGCCCTGCGGCAGCTTGAGAGGAGCCTGTCGGGCCGAGCGAGAATTGACTCGGGTGTTCCACCTACCCTGCTGCTTTTTTAGGCGCGGGGGCAGGAGTGATCACCATGGACATGATTGGCAAGATCCGCCGGTTGCATTTCCGCCAGCACAACGCTCTGTGCCGCGTCCGACGCAGCTTGCCTCAAGGAGTCTGTCGGGCTTGGGGCGCGGATGGCGAAAAATGGCGATGGGGATGCCCTGTGGCGGCGGATTTGCCGCCCCATAGCCGCAGCTATGGGGCAAAAAGCCGCTGGCGCAGGGCGCCGCAGCGCCATTTTGCAGCCCGCGATCCTCAAGTCCGACAGATTCCTAGGATCCAAGCCCGCCCACCAAAAACCAACTCTAAGCAAAAACCGTAGACTTATTGCCATCCGGCTGCCCAGCAGTCGCCCTCAGACCCCGGGTCAAAATTGAATCGGCACGGTGGCTCAAAATTCCATCGGCACGAACAACTCGGCACCCCTCCATCAGTTTGACCATGTCCCAAGCTCTCGATTCTGCGGTTCAGGCCGCGCTGCAAACCCTTCAAGACCCGCAAACCGGCGCTTCGCTGGTCGCGGAAAAAGCCATCAAAAACTTGCGCGTGGACGGCGGCGACGTGTCGCTCGAAGTTGAACTCGGCTACCCAGCGCGCAGCCTGCATGCCGATCTGCAAAAGCAAGTCATCGCCGCGCTGCGCGCCGTGCCGGGGGTGCAGAACGTCTCGGTGGCGGTGCGCAGCCGGGTGGTGTCGCACGCGGTGCAGCGCGGGCTCAAACCCCTGCCGGAAGTGAAGAACATCGTCGCGGTGGCCTCGGGCAAAGGCGGGGTGGGCAAGAGCACCACCGCGGCCAACCTTGCGCTCGCGCTAGCGGCGGAGGGCGCCCGTGTCGGCCTGCTTGACGCTGACATCTACGGCCCGTCCCAGCCCATGATGATGGGCGTTTCCGGCCAGCCGCAAAGCCGCGACGGCCAGAACATGGAGCCGCTCGAAAACTACGGCGTGCAGATCATGTCCATCGGCTTTCTGATCGAAGCCGACAACCCCATGATCTGGCGCGGCCCCATGGCCACGCAGGCCCTCGAACAATTGCTGCGCCAGACCGCGTGGCAAGACCTCGACTACCTCATCGTGGACATGCCTCCGGGCACCGGCGACATTCAACTGACCCTGAGCCAGCGCGTGCCGCTGACCGGCGCCATCATCGTCACCACGCCGCAAGACATCGCTCTGCTCGATGCGCGCAAAGGCCTGAAGATGTTCGAGAAAGTGGGCGTGCCCATTCTCGGCATCGTCGAAAACATGGCGATGCATGTGTGCTCCAACTGCGGCCATGTCGAGCACATCTTCGGCGCGGGCGGCGGCGAAAAGATGAGCCTTGATTTCAAGGTGGACTATCTCGGCGGCCTGCCGCTGGACATCCGCATCCGCGAGCAGGCCGACAGCGGCCGTCCCACCGTGGTGGCCGACCCGGAGGGTGCCATCGCCCAGAGCTACAAATCCATCGCCCGCGCCGTGGCAGTGAAAGTCGCGCAGCAAGGCCGCGACTACACCGCCAAGTTCCCGACCATCAGCGTGCAGAACAGCTGAACCTCTGCCATGCTTGCCCCGTCCGATCGCTGGCAATTCTGGATCGACCGTGGCGGCACGTTCACCGACATCGTTGCGCGTCGGCCCGATGGAAGTTTGGTGGCGCACAAGCTGCTGTCGGAGAACCCGCAGCAGTACCGCGACGCGGCGGTGGCGGGCATACGCCAACTGCTGGGGTTGCAGCAGGGGGCTTTGATCACGCCGGGGCAGGTGGAGAGCGTGCGCATGGGCACGACGGTGGCGACCAATGCGCTGCTGGAGCGTAAGGGCGAGCCGGTGGTGCTGGTGACCACGCGCGGGTTTCGCGACGCGCTGCGCATTGCGTACCAAAACCGTCCCAGACTATTTGACCGCCGCATCGTGTTGCCCGAGCTGCTTTACAGCCGGGTGATCGAGGCGCAGGAACGTGTGGGGGCCAACGGAGCGGTGTTGCGGCCGCTCGATGCCGAGGCCTTGCGGCGCGATCTGCAAGATGCCTTTGATGCTGGGCTGCGTGCGGCGGCGATTGTGTTCATGCACGGCTGGCGTGAGCCCGAGCACGAGCTTGCTGCGGCGCGCATCGCCCGCGAAGTCGGCTTCACGCAGGTGAGTACCTCGCATGAAACCAGCCCGCTGATGAAGTTTGTCTCGCGGGGCGACACCACGGTGGTCGACGCCTATCTCTCGCCCATTCTGCGTCGCTATGTCGATCAGGTGGCCGCCGAGATGCCGGGGGTGCGGCTGCTGTTCATGCAGTCCAGCGGCGGGCTGACCGAGGCGCATGCTTTTCATGGGAAGGACGCGATTCTGTCTGGCCCGGCAGGCGGCATCGTGGGCATGGCGCGCACGGCGGAGCAGGCGGGCCATGCCAAGGTCATCAGCTTCGACATGGGGGGCACCTCGACCGACGTGTCGCATTACGCGGGCGAGTTCGAGCGGGTGTTCGATACCCAGGTGACCGGGGTGCGGGTGCGCGCGCCGATGTTGCATATTCATACCGTGGCGGCCGGGGGCAGTTCCATTCTGCATTTCGATGGCGCACGGCTGCGCGTGGGGCCCGATTCGGCCGGGGCCAACCCGGGCCCGGCCAGCTACCGGCGCGGTGGGCCGCTGACCATCACCGATGCGAATGTGATGCTCGGCCGCATTCGCCCCGAGCACTTTCCGTCCGTGTTCGGACCGCGGGGCGACGCTCCGCTGGATGCTGACGGGGTGCGCGAGCGCTTTACCGAACTGGCCGCGCGCATCGCCCGCGACACCGGCCAGCCGCAAACCCCGGAGGATGTAGCCGAGGGCTATCTCGCCGTTGCGGTGCAGGCCATGGCCGGGGCGATCAAGCGTATTTCGTTGGCGCGCGGCTATGACGTGGCGCCCTACACCCTGCAATGTTTTGGCGGCGCCGGGGCGCAGCACGCCTGCAGCGTGGCCGATGCGCTGGGCATGGAGCGGGTGTTCATCCATCGCTTCGCCGGAGTGCTCTCCGCCTACGGCATGGGGCTGGCCGAGCAGACCGCCATGCAGCAGCGCAGTGTGGAAGCGCCGCTGCACGACGACCTGCTGCCGCGCCTGCACGCTTTGCGCGACACGCTGGCGGCGCAGGCGCGGCAAGAGCTGCAAGCGCAGGGCGTGGATGCGCCCAGCATCCGTTTGCGCGTCAGCGTGCTGTTGCGCTATGCGGGCAGCGATAGCGCGCTGCCGGTGGCGCTGGCCGATGCGGGGGCGATGCGGGCCGAATTCGAGCGCATCTATCTGCAGCGCTATGCCCACCACATGCCCGAACGCGGCCTGGTGGTCGAGGCGTTGTCGGTGGAGGCCGCTGGAGGCGGCGCACCACTGCACCACGAGGCGCTGCAGACGGAAGTGACGGGCGTCATGCCGCCGCACGCCCGGCTGCCCGTGTTCATTGGCGGCCGCTGGCAAGACACCGTGCTGGTGCGGCGCCCCGAGTGCCAGCCGGGCCAGCATGTCGATGGCCCCGCGTTGCTCGCAGATGCCCATACCACGGTGTTCGTTGCCCCCGCCTGGCGCGCCCGCATCACCGCGGCCGGTCATGTTGAATTGCACCGGCAGGCCACCCAGACCCGCGCGTGCGATGACGACACCGCGGTCAACCCGGTGCGGCTGGAGCTGTTCAACAACCAGTTCATGCACATCGCCGAGCAGATGGGGGTGCAACTGCAAAACACCGCCGTGTCGGTCAACATCAAGGAGCGGCTGGACTTCTCTTGCGCGCTGTTCGACGCGCAGGGCCAGCTCATCGCCAATGCGCCGCATGTGCCGGTGCATCTCGGGTCGATGGGCGAGAGCATCCAGACGGTCATTCGCGAAAACCGCGCCACCATGCGGCCTGGCGATGTGTTCATGCTCAACGATCCCTATCACGGCGGCACGCATCTGCCCGATGTCACCGTGGTCACGCCGGTGTTCGACGCCGCAGGGCGCGAGGTGCTGTTCTACGTGGGTTCACGCGGCCACCATGCCGACATCGGCGGCATCACGCCGGGCTCCATGCCGCCGTTCTCGTGCAGCATTCTTGAAGAAGGCGTGGTGATCGACAACTTCAAGCTGGTGGACGCAGGCCGTCTGCGCGAGGCCGAGGTGCTGGCGCTGCTGTCTGGCGGACGCTGGCCAGCGCGCAATCCGCAGCAGAACCTGGCCGACCTCAAGGCGCAGATCGCGGCCAACCAGACCGGCGCATACGAATTGCGCAAGCTCGTGGCCGACTATGGGCTGAACGTGGTGCGCGCCTATATGCAGCATGTGCAGGACAACGCCGAGGCCGCGGTGCGCCGGGTGATCGGCGCGCTGCATGACGGCGCGTTCAGCCTGGAGCTCGATAGCGGCGCACGCATCTGCGTGAGCATCCGTGTCAACCGCGAGCGGCGCGAAGCCGTGATCGACTTCACCGGCACCTCGCCGCAGCAGCCCGACAACTTCAACGCGCCCAAGGCCGTTACCGTGGCGGCGGTGCTGTACGTGTTTCGCTGCCTGGTGGACGACGACATTCCGCTCAACGCCGGTTGCCTCAAGCCCCTGCAACTCATCGTGCCCGAGGGCTCGATGCTTGCGCCGCGGCCGCCCGCTGCCGTAGTCGCAGGCAATGTGGAAGTGAGCATGTGTGTCACCAATGCGCTGTTCGGCGCACTGGGCGTGCAGGCCGCAAGCCAGTGCACCATGAACAACTTCACCTTCGGCAACGCGCAGCATCAGTATTACGAGACCATCGCGGGCGGCTCCGGCGCGGGAGGTGTGTTCGATGCCCAGGGCCAGCAAACCGGCGGCTTCGACGGCGCCTCCGTCGTCCAGACCCATATGACCAACTCCCGACTGACCGATCCCGAAGTGCTGGAATGGCGCTATCCCGTGCGGATGGAGAGCTTCGCCATCCGCGCCGGTTCGGGCGGCGCCGGGCGCTGGCGCGGCGGCGACGGCGGGGTGCGGTGCATCCGCTTTCTCGAGCCGATGACCGCGGGCATTCTCTCCAATGGCCGCCGCGTGCCCGCCTTCGGCATGGCGGGCGGCGCTCCTGGCGCCATGGGCCTCAACCAGATCGAACGCGCCGATGGCCGCATCGAGCCGCTGCCCGCTTGCGCCAGTGTAGAAATGCAGCCGGGAGATGTATTCGTCATTCAAACGCCCGGCGGCGGCGGTTATGGTTGAGGGCATCGCAAAGAGGAAACCGCATGACCCCCGTTCAAGCCGACGTGCCGCCCATCGTCACCCTCACGCTCAACCCCTGCGTGGACGTAAGCTACGACATCCCGCAACTGATCGAAGACCAGAAAGTCCACGCCACCGCCACGCGGCTTGATCCCGGCGGCAACGGTATCAACGTGGCGCGCGCGCTCAAGCGGCTGCGCATTCCGGCATGGGCCTGCGCCACCGTGGCGGGCGAAATCGGCATGCTGTTCGAGCGACTGATCGCCGGGCAAATCGACCATCCTCATCTGGTGCGCATCGACGGCGAAACCCGTATCAACACCACCTTGCAGCAGCGCCAGCCGCGTGCCCAGTTCGAGGTCAGCGCCACCGGGCCGGTGATCGACGCCGCGATACTGGACCGCATCAGCGCCGAAGTGCTCGAACTCGCCCGCAATGGCTACGCAGTGCTCACCGGCTCGCGTTCCCCTGGCGTTCCGCCCGGCTATTACGCCGAGTTGTGCGCCGCCCTGCGCGCCCAAGCCGCAAAGCCCGTGGTAGACGCGCAGGGCGAGGCGCTGGCGCAGGCAGTGGCCGCCCGGCCCTTTCTCATCAAGCCCAACCGTTTCGAACTCGAACAGCTCGTCGGCCGACCGCTGCCCACGCGGGATGAGGTCATCCGCGAGGCCCGCGTGCTGCACGCGCAAGGCGTGGAGTGGGTCTGTGTCTCTCTGGGCGGCGAAGGCGCGGTGCTGGTGGGCGCCGAGACCTATATCGGCCACGCGCCCGAGGTGGTGGTGGTGTCCACCGTCGGCGCGGGCGATTCGATGGTCGGCGGTTTGGTCGCCGCCCTCTCACGCCATGCAACACCCGCCGATGCCCTGCGTCTCGCCCTGGCCTGCGGCAGCGGCACTTCTCAGCAGCCGGGTACCGAGCTATTCGATCCGGCCGTTTTGCCCGGCTTGCAGGCGCAGGTCAACGTTCAGCTTATCGCTTGATGGCCCGCCAGCCGATGTCGCGGCGGCATTGCATGCCGTCGAAGTGAATCGTGTGGATGGCCTCGTAAGCCCGTTGCTGCGCGATGCGCGGCGAATCGCCCAGCGCGGTGACGGCCAGCACCCGGCCGCCCGAGGTGCGCAGCACGCCCTGCGCGTCAAGCGTGGTACCGGCATGGAAGGTGATGCAGTCGGCGGTCTCGGGCGGAATGCCGGTGATCGCGTCGCCCTTGCGCGGGCTTTCAGGGTAGCCATGTGCGGCGAGCACCACGCCCAGGGCGGTGCGGCGGTCCCACTCCAGTTCCACTTGATCGAGCTGCCCGGCGATGGCCTTCTCGAACACCACCGAAAGGTCGCTCTTGAGACGGGCCATGATGGGCTGGGTTTCCGGGTCGCCCATACGGCAGTTGAATTCCAGCGTCTTGGCGCGGCCTTGGGCGTCGATCATCAGCCCAGCGTAGAGAAAGCCGGTGAACGGAATGCCGTCGGCCGCCATGCCTTTGACGGTGGGCTGGATGATTTCGCGCATCACCCGGGCGTGCACTTCGGGCGTGACCACGGGCGCTGGTGAGTAGGCGCCCATGCCGCCGGTGTTGGGGCCGTTGTCGCCATCGAGCAGCCGTTTGTGATCCTGGCTGGAGGCCAGTGCGAGCACATGCAGGCCGTCGACCATGACGATGAAACTGGCTTCCTCGCCCTGCAAAAACTCTTCGATGACCACGCGTGCGCGGCCCGCGTTGTGCTGCACGCCGTAGCGGTTGGCCTGCAGCATGTCGTCGATCGCGGCATGGGCTTCTTCCGCCGTCTGCGCCACCACCACGCCCTTGCCCGCAGCCAGGCCATCGGCCTTGACGACGATGGGCGCGCCGTGCTCGTCTACATAGGCATGCGCTGCCGCAGCGTCTTCGAAGGTGGCATAGGCGGCGGTAGGAATATGGTGCCGCGCCATGAAGTCCTTGGAGAAGGCTTTGGAGCTTTCGAGCTGGGCGGCTGCGCGCGTCGGGCCGAAAATTTTCAGGCCGCGGGCGCGAAAGCCATCGACGATGCCAGCGGCCAGCGGCGCTTCGGGCCCGACCACGGTGTAGGCGATTTTTTCGCGCACGCAGAACGCGGCCAGCTCTTCGGCGTTGGCCACCTGCAGGTTCTCCAGCCGGGAGTCGAGCGCGGTGCCGCCGTTGCCGGGAGAGACATAGACCTTCTGTACCCGCGGCGCCTGCGCCAGCTTCCAGGCGATGGCGTGTTCACGTCCGCCGGAGCCGATGACGAGGAGTTTCATGGTGAATACGGTGGTTTAGGCGAAGGCGGCGTTGTGATAGACCTCTTGCACATCGTCGAGGTCTTCCAGGGCGTCGATGAGTTTTTGCATCTTTTCGGCGTCGTCGCCCGCCAGCTCGACCGTGTTGTCGGCGCGCATGGTGATGACGGCGAGTTCCGGCTGCAGCGCGGCGGCTTCGAGCGCGGCGCGCACCGCCTCGAACTGGGCCGGCGGAGTGAGCACTTCGATCGCGCCGTCGTCATCCGTGATCACGTCGTCCGCTCCAGCCTCCAGCGCTACTTCCATCACCTTGTCTTCCGAGGTGCCGGGCGCGAACACGAGCTGGCCGCAATGCCTGAACTGGAAGGCCACCGAGCCCTCGGTGCCCAGATTGCCGCCGTTCTTGGACAGCGCATGGCGCACTTCGGCCACGGTGCGCACGCGGTTGTCGGTCAGGCAGTCGATGATGATCGCCGCACCGCCCACGCCATAGCCTTCGTAGCGAATTTCTTCGTAATGCACGCCTTCGAGCGCGCCGGTGGCCTTGTCGATGTTTTTCTTCACCGTATCGGCGGGCATATTCGCCGCCTTGGCCTTGTCGACCGCCAGGCGCAGGCGGGGATTGGCGTTGGGGTCGCCGCCGCCCAGACGGGCTGCGGCCGAGATTTCACGAATGATCTTGGTCCAGACCTTGCCGCGTTTTTCGTCCTGACGGCCTTTGCGGTGCTGGATATTGGCCCATTTGGAATGTCCGGCCATGGTGGTGCGATGCTCCTGAGGATGCCCTGCGGCAGGGTGACAGCGTGCAGCGAGGGCGTTGATAGACTGCGAATTCTACTTTCGCGCCGTGCGCCCGATTCCCGCTCGCCCCCCTTCACACCCAGGCTACCGCCATGTCCGACCCCATCCTCATCGCCCAGCACGGCAAGGTGCAATGCCACTTGTTGCCGCGCCTGTCCAATCGCCACGGCCTCATCACCGGCGCGACCGGCACCGGCAAGACCGTGAGTCTGCAGGTGCTGGCAGAGGCGTTTTCGCGCATCGGCACGCCGGTATTCATGGCCGATGTGAAGGGCGACCTGACCGGAATTTCACAAGCGGGCAGTCTGAGCCCCAAGCTGACTGAGCGCCTCAAGACCCTCGGTCTGCCCGAGCCGACTTTCGGCGCCTGCCCGGTGACGCTGTGGGACGTGTTCGGCGAGCAGGGCCATCCCATCCGCGCCACCATTTCCGACATGGGGCCGCTGCTGCTGGCGCGGTTGCTGCAACTCAACGAAACGCAGACCGGCGTGCTCAATCTGGTGTTCAAGATTGCCGACGACAACGGCCTGCTGCTGCTCGACATGAAGGATCTGCGCGCCATGCTGCAGGAGGTGGGCGACAACGCGGCGAGCTTCACTACCGAGTACGGCAATATCAGCGCGGCCAGCGTGGGGGCCATTCAGCGCGGGTTGCTGCAGCTTGAAAGCCAGGGCGCCGACAAGTTCTTCGGCGAGCCCATGCTCAACATCGACGACCTGATGCAGACCGACGGCAATGGGCGCGGCATGGTCAACATTCTCGCGGCCGACAAGCTCTATCAGGCACCGCGTTTGTATGCGACCTTTCTGCTGTGGTTGTTGTCCGAGCTGTTCGAGCGTCTGCCCGAAATCGGCGACCCCGATCAGCCCAAGCTGGTGTTCTTCTTCGACGAGGCGCATCTGCTGTTCAACGATGCGCCCAAACCGCTGCTGGAAAAAATCGAGCAGGTCGTGCGGCTCATCCGCTCCAAGGGTGTGGGCGTGTTCTTCGTCACGCAGAACCCGCTGGACATTCCCGATACCGTGCTCGGCCAGCTGGGCAACCGCATTCAGCACGCGCTGCGCGCGTTTACCCCGCGTGACCAGAAGGCAGTGAAAACCGCGGCCGACACCATGCGTCCCAACCCCGGTCTGGACGTGGCCCAGGCCATCACCGAACTCGCGGTGGGCGAGGCGCTGGTGTCGCTGCTCGACGAAAAGGGTCGCCCCACACCGACCGAGCGCGTGTGGATGCTGGCGCCCGGCAGCCGCATCGGGCCGATCAGCCCCGAGGAACGCAAGGCGCTGATGCAGGGCTCGCTGGTGGCGGGGGTGTATGAAAAAACGGTAGACCGCGAATCGGCCTACGAACTGCTCAAAGGTCGTGTGGAAACCGCGCAAGAAGTCGCCGCGCCCGCGCCAACTGCCGGAGCGCCAACCGGTTCAGGCGGCGGTCTGCTCGATTCGCTGGGGCAGGGCCTGGGCGGTCTGGCGCGCGGGTCGGGCCGCAAGGATTCCATGCTCGAAACCCTGGCCAAATCGGCCGCGCGCAGCATCGGCAGCACCGTGGGCCGGGAAATCATCCGCGGCGTGCTGGGCAGCCTGCTGGGGGGCAGCAAGCGCCGCTGATCACTCTATGCTCAGCGGCGATCCCAATCGCCTCGGTCGTGGTCGCGATGCCCCCAGCCGTGTCCGCGGTCATGCCGCCAATGATCGCGGTCCCAGCGGCGCACCGGAGCGCCGTAGTAGTAGGGCGGCGCGACTGCCACCGGGGTGTAAACCTGACCATAGCCGTAGTACACCGGGCGCGGCGGGGGAGGAGGTGGGGCGAAATAGACCGGCGGCATGGGCGGCGGCGGTGCATACACCACCGGCGGCGCCTGATACACCGGGTAAGCATTCGAAAAATTGGTCACCACCCCGGGAACGCCGACGTTGACCGACCAAAACACCCGGTCAGCATGCGCCGCGGGTGCGGCAATCAGTGCGGCGCTGCCCGCAAGGGCCAGAACGATGTGACGGAACATGATGGAAACCTCCTGAACATCTTGTGGTTGGTGCTTGAGTAACGAGAGCCATTCCGGCTTGCCGACAGCGCGTGTGAAGTTTTTTCCCGCGCTTCAATCGGGGCAGAATTTTGGCTTTCAGCCCGGCGCAGGACAGGGCAGCCTGTTTGCACTGCAACACAGCCGCGTCCTGCCTTTTCCAGACCTGTTCAAATAGCGGGGCTATGGAACCTCTTGACAAACCTTCGAACTTCCTGCGTCAGATTATCGAGCGCGATCTGGCGCAAGGCATTTATGCAAACCGGCGTTTTGCCGGTCATCCGGCCGACGCTGCCGGACATGCTGCGGGCCAGCCCGATCCGGCACGCATCCGCACCCGCTTTCCGCCCGAGCCCAACGGCTATCTGCACATCGGCCACGCCAAGAGCATCTGCCTGAATTTCGGTCTGGCGCAGGATTTCGGCGGGGTCTGCCATTTGCGCTTCGACGACACCAATCCCGAAAAAGAAGACCAGGAATACGTCGATGCCATTCTCGATGCGGTGCATTGGCTGGGCTTCGACTGGAACGCGGACGGCGTTTCGCATCTGTTCTATGCCAGTGACGACTTCGATTTCATGTACCGCTGCGCCAGCGCGCTGATCGAACACGGTCTGGCTTACGTGGATGAACAGAACGCTGACGACATGCGCCGCAACCGCGGTACGCTCACCGAGCCGGGTGTGGACAGCCCCTGGCGCAACCGTACGCCCGAGGAAAACCTGCGGCGTTTCGAGGAAATGCGCGCGGGCCAGCACCCGGAAGGCAGCATGGTGTTGCGCGCAAAGATCGACATGGCCGCGCCTAATATCAATTTGCGCGATCCGGCGATTTACCGCATCCGCTTCGCGCACCATCACCGTACGGGCGACACCTGGTGCATCTACCCGATGTACACCTTCGCGCATCCGATCGAAGACGCGATGGAATGCATCAGCCACAGCCTGTGCACCCTGGAGTTCGAGGATCAACGGCCTTTCTACGACTGGCTGCTCGATCATCTCGTGCGGCTGGGCTTGGTCGCCAGTCCGCGGCCGCACCAGTACGAATTCGCCCGCCTGAATCTCACCTATGTGGTGACGAGCAAGCGCAAGCTCGCGCAACTCGTGGCCGAGCGCCATGTGGGCGGCTGGGACGACCCGCGCATGCCCACGCTGGTGGGCTTGCGTCGGCGCGGTTACACGCCTGAGAGCCTGCGTCTGTTCACCGACCGCATCGGCGTGAGCAAGGCCGATTCCTGGATCGACTACAGCGTGCTCGAACAGGCTTTGCGCGACGATCTCGATGCGCGCGCCCCGCGTGCAATGGCCGTGCTCGATCCCCTCAAGCTCGAACTCACCAACTGGGCCGAGGTGTTCGGCAACGCGGCGCACGCCGAGCCCTGCAGCGCGCCCGTCCATCCCGGACATCCCGAGATGGGGCGGCGGCAGTTCGACCTCACCGCGCAGGTCTGGATCGAGCGTGAAGACTTCATGGAGGTTCCGCCCAAGGGCTATCACCGCCTCACGCCCGGTGGCCTCGCGCGGCTGAAATACGGCTACGTGATTCGTTGCACCGGCTGTGAAAAAGATGCCGATGGGCGAGTCACCAAGGTGCTGGCCGAACTGTTGCCCGACACCAAAAGCGGCACGCCGGGGGCAGACGCGGTGAAGGTCAAAGGCGTGATTACCTGGGTGAGCGCCAGCCTGGGCGTGGCCGCGCAGGTGCGCTTGTTCGACCGCCTGTTCACCGAGGCGCATCCCGACGCGGGTGGCCGCGATTTTCTCGCTGTGCTCAATCCGCAAAGCAAGCAGACGGTGCAGGCCTATATCGAGCCCGCGCTGGCCATAGCTCCTGCCGGAGCCTCGTTTCAGTTCGAGCGGCACGGCTATTTTGTCGCCGACCGGGTCGATCATTCCCCGGCGCAGCCCGTGTTCAACCGCACGACGACGCTCAGAGACAGCTGGGGCAAGTGATGATGCAGGCGCCCGATGACACCCTGAGTTTTGGCGCGCCCATGCCCGCGGGCAGCAGCGCGCTGGCGCGCTTGCAGCAGCAAGGTTTTTGTGTGCTGGGCGCAGCCGATCTGGCCGCCATGGCGGGCTATGACCTGGCGAGCTGTGCACCGGCCCTCGGTTTGTGGAACGACCTGCCGCCCGACGATTACCTCAAAGACGGCGGGCACTATCGCTTTCGGCGTCACGGCAGCTTCATTCAGACCCGGCAGCCGGCCGCAGGGCAGGCGGAGCTTCAGACCGCGCCGCACCGTGCGCATTGGCAGCCGACCTCTTATAACGCGCTGCACGGCGGCATGTTGCGCTGGTTCGCGCCCTTGACCGCCGAGCTGCAGCGGGCACCGTTCTGGCAGCCCTTGCTGCTCGGGCTGGGGCGGCTGTTCGCGCAGGTGCGCCCGGCGCCGCAATGGTTCATCGAAGCGCACCAGTTCCGCATCGATACCCGCGAAGGTGTGGGCCGCCCGACGCCGGAAGGGGCGCACCGCGACGGCGTGGATTTTGTGGCCGTGGTGCTGATCTCGCGGCACGACATTCGCGGTGGCGAAACCCGGGTGTTCGAGCTCGCCGGACAACGCGGCGTGCGCTTCACTCTGGCCGAGCCGTGCAGCGTGCTGCTGATGGACGACACCCGCGTGATTCACGAAAGTACCCCCGTCCTGCCCGCAGGCGAAACCCGAGGCGGCTGGCGCGATACCTTGGTGCTGACTTATCGCGCGGGGGGCTTCCTCGATCCGCAGACCTGAGTTTGGGACTGCAAAAAAAGTGCGACATGTCGCCGCTGTCAGACGGTCGTCTGCTGTGAGTTTGATTTCAATCAATATGAAGCGCAAGCGCGCGAACTAGGGCAGACTCGAAACACAATTAGTTACATAATCGCGCCAAGGTGTCCGGCAAGTCGTCAGGACGCGATTTTCTGGAGAGATGCTCATGCGTCATTTGACTCGTCATTTGCCACCCTTGATGGCTGCGCTGGCCGTTGCAGCTGTGCCGGTTTCCGCTCTTGCGCAACAGGCCGCAAGCCCCGAACAGATGCAGGCCACTCGCGCCGTCACCGGCGAGCTGCTCAAAACCCTGAGCGGCAAGCTGCAGGAGAGCATGAAGGAAAACGGCCCGGCGGGTTCGATCACGGTTTGCAAAACCATCGCCCCCGAAATCGCCATGGGTCTGGCCGACAAGACTGGTTGGAAGATCACCCGCGTGGGCACCCGAGTGCGCAATATCGACATGGGCACACCCAACGTCTGGCAGCACAAGGCGCTGGGCCACCTGAACGCCGATCTGAAATCGGGCGCCAAGCCCGAAACCCTGGAATGGAGCGAAGTGGTGACTGAGAACGGCAAGCCCACCCTGCATTACGCCAAGGCCATCGTGCTGCAGACGCAATGCCTAGCTTGCCACGGTACCACCGCGCAACTCGCACCCGGCGTGGCCGACAAACTCAAGACCGACTACCCGCACGATGCGGCCACTGGCTACGCGCCGGGGCAGCTGCGCGGCGCCGTAGTCATCAGCCGCCCGCTGTAATCAGCCGCAGAAGCAGGGCACAACGGCAAGACGCCTGCCCGCGCCTCACCAGCGCAGGTAGGCGTTTTTGTTTCCGGTCTGCATCTCGATTTTGCGTTCCTGCTGTTTGTGCAGCCCGACGATGGTGTACTGACCCGCAGGCGCTTTGAGATAGCACAAAGGGCCGCCAGCGGTGAACTGGGCCACGGTCTTGCCGTGCTGCATGACATGGATCGGCACATCAGCCAGATAGGCCCCTTGCGGCCCTTCCACCATCCAGAAGCCGAGATTGAATTCGGGCGCTCGCGCCTGCAGCGCTTTCAGGCTGCCTTGGCCCACGCCGCCGCAGAGGTAAGAGATATCTCCGGCGTGGTGAACCTCCGCAGCCTGGCTCAGAGTGGGGCTGAGCAAGCCAGCCGCCGACACGCCCACTAAAGCGCCGATCAGTGCGCCCCGGCGCAGGGCTTGATACGAGAGGGACATGATGATGATCCTTTCAAGACTTGCGTGAACACGCCCTGAAATAGACCTTGCCCGGCGGGCCGGGTTCGCCCGTGGGCGGCAGCCCTTCAGCCTCGTTTCATTTTTCTGCGGCCATGAAAAAACCCCGCCGGGGCGGGGTTTGGCCCGGGGTTTGGCCGAAATGCCGTCAGGCGGCTGCGGGTTTGGGCGGCGCAGCCTTGGGTTGATGCAGATTGGGTAGAAACACGGCCAAGAGCCCGATAAGCGGCAGGAAGGAGCAGATTTTGTAAACCGCGTCGATGCCCCACATATCGGCCAACTGGCCCAGCATGGCTGCACCGATACCGCCAAGGCCGAACGCCAAGCCGAAGAACAGCCCGGCCACGGTGCCGACCTTGCCGGGAATGAGCTCCTGCGCATAGACCACCATCGACGGAAATGCCGAGGCCAGCATGAAACCGATGATGGCGCTGAGCACGGCCGACATCTCCAGACTGGCGTAAGGCAGCATCAGGGTGAAGGGCGCCACGCCGAGGATGGACACCCAGATCACCGCCTTGCGGCCGACCCGGTCGCCGATCGGGCCGCCCATCAGCGTTCCCGCCGCGACCGAGGCGAGGAAGACAAAGAGGTGGTACTGCCCAATTTCCGTGCTGACGTGGAATTTGTGCATCAGATAAAAAATGAGATAACTGTTGATGCTCGCCAAATAGAAGAACTTGGAGAAGATCAGCGCCAGCAGCACCGCCAGCGTGCGGCGCACCAGATGCGGCGGAACCGGTGAATGCTTGATGGCGGTGGCCTTCTTCGGCAGGCGGTGCTGGTGGCTGTACCAGCGACCCACGCCGATGAGCACGACGATGGCCAGCAGGGCGGCCAGCGAAAACCACGCCACGCTCTTTTGCCCATGCGGCAGCACGATCCACGCGGCCAGCAGCGGCCCGGTGGCGGTGCCCGCATTGCCCCCCACCTGGAAGATGGACTGCGCCAGACCGTGGCGTCCGCCCGAGGCCATGCGGGCCACGCGCGACGACTCCGGGTGGAAGATCGAGGAGCCGGTGCCCACCATGGCCGCGGCCAGCAGCAGGATGGGGAAGGTCGGCGCCACCGACAGCGTCAGCAGCCCGGCCAGGGTGCAGCCCATGCCCACCGCCAGCGAATAGGGTTTGGGATATTTGTCGGTGTAGTAGCCCACCAGCGGCTGCAGCAGCGAGGCGGTGAATTGATAGGTGAGGGTGATCAGACCGATCTGAGCGAAATTCAGATGGAAATCGGTTTTGAACAGCGGATAGATCGCCAGAATCAACGACTGGATCATGTCGTTGAGGAAATGCGAAAAGCTGATCGCTCCGAGGATGCGAAAGCGGGTCTGCTCCGCCGGGGCGTTGTCAGCCGGGGCGAGTGCAGCGGTGGTGGGGGTGGAACTCACGGTCTGGATCTTTGTGGGAGTGCGGGAAAACGCAAAAATAGCCTTAATTTGCGTGAGCGCAAGGATAGTGCGGCAGGGAGATATTTGCACAGGCAGGGAATTTTCCAGGAGCCGGTCGGGTGCGCGAATTCAGGGAGCGGCTTAATATTTGCTGCATGGCACAAATCGCAACTGAACGCGCAACCGAGGGCGCAACCGACATCGCCACTCTGCGATCGCAGAGTCTGGGCGAAGAGATCGCAAACAGCATCAGCCACGGGCTCGGGCTGTTGCTGTCGATTGCTGCGCTGCCCGTGCTCATCGTTCATGCGGTTGGGTACCAGCCGGTGGCCAGCGTGGTGGGGGCGACGGTTTTCGGCGCCAGCGCCATCCTGCTCTATCTCGCCTCCACTCTGTACCACGCCCTGCCGCAGCCGCGGCTCAAGGCGGTGTTTCAGCGTCTCGACCATGCCGCCATTTACCTGCTGATCGCCGGCACCTACACCCCCTTCACCCTGGGCGTGTTGCGCGGAGGATGGGGGTGGACCTTGTTCGGCCTGGTCTGGGGGCTGGCGGCGATGGGGCTGCTGCTCAAGGCGTTTGCCGGGGTGCGCTTTCCGCACCTGTCCACTGCACTTTATCTGGGCATGGGTTGGGTGGTGCTGATCGCCATCGTGCCGCTAGCCGAGCGCATCGCGCCGATGGGGCTGTTCTGGCTGGTGGCGGGCGGCGTGTCTTACACCCTGGGGGTGGTGTTTTTTGTGTTCGACGAGCGCTGGCGCTACGCGCACTTCGTCTGGCATCTGTTCGTGCTCGCGGGCACGGTCTGTCATTTTTTCGCGGTGCTCTATTACGCTGTCTGAAATGCGGTTGCCCTAAAATCGAACGACCGTTCTTTTTTGTGGCCGCCGTGCCTAAAATGCTGCTCAAAACAGCCTGACCGTGGAGACCGCGATGACCCCGCATCAACTCTTGGAAAAATTCGGCCCGCGCGAGGCCATGGATTACGACGTCGTCGTCGTCGGGGCCGGCCCTGGCGGACTGGCTACGGCCATCCATCTCAAACAGTTGGCGCAGCAGGCCGGGCGCGAGATCTCGGTCTGCGTGCTGGAAAAAGGTTCCGAGCCGGGTGCGCACATTCTGTCCGGGGCCATCATGGATCCCGGCGCGCTGACCGAACTGTTCCCCGACTGGAAGGCGATGGGCGCGCCGCTGAATCAGCCAGTCATGGCGGATCAGTTTTTGTTCCTGAGCGACGCCAACGCCAAGCCCGCGCCCGCGGCTTTTCTGCCCGACTGTTTCAAGAATCACGGCAACTACGTCATCAGCCTGGGCAATCTGGTGCGCTGGATGGCGCAGCAGGCTGAAGCGTTGGGCGTGGAGATTTTCCCCGGCTTCGCCGCGGCCGAGGTGCTCTATGACGAGCAGGGCCGTGTTTGCGGCGTGGCCACGGGCAACCAGGGGCTGGGCAAGGACGGCGAGCCGACCGATCATTTCGCGCTGGGCATGGAACTGCGCGCCAAGTACACGGTGTTCGCCGAAGGCTCGCGCGGTCAGCTGGGCCGCGAGTTGATCGCGCATTTCAAGCTCGACGCTGGCCGCGATCCGCAAAGCTACGGCATTGGCATCAAGGAGCTCTGGGAAGTCGCCGCCGACAAGCATCAGCCCGGGCTAGTGCTGCACACCGCAGGCTGGCCGCTCGATCCCAAGACTTACGGCGGAGGGTTTCTCTACCACCTCGAAGACCGCAAGGTGGCCATCGGCTTCGTGGTCGGGCTGGATTACACCAATCCGTGGATGAGTCCGTTCGAGGAATTTCAGCGGCTCAAGACCCATCCGGCAATTCGCGGTTTGTTCGACGGCGCCAAGCGTCTGGGCTACGGCGCACGCACCATCACGGCCGGCGGGCTGTTGAGCTTGCCCAAGCTGGTGTTTCCCGGCGGCTGTCTGGTGGGGTGCGAAGCGGGGTTTCTCAACGCCTCGCGCATCAAGGGCAGTCATGCGGCGATCAAGACCGGCATGATGGCGGCGCAGGCCATCGCCGATGCGCTGGCTGCAGGGCGCGCGCAGGACGAACTCAGCGCCTATCCTGCGGCGTTCGAGCAGTCATGGCTGCATGCCGAACTCAAGACCGCGCGCAATTTCAAGCAGTGGTTCAAGAAGGGCCGACTGGTGGGCACGCTGATGACCGGCATCGAGCGTTGGTTTCTGCCTCGCATCGGCATCAAGTCGCCGCCGTGGACGGTGCATCACCATGTGCCTGACCACGCCATGCTCAAGCCTGCGGCCGATTGCCCGCGCATCGACTATCCGAAGCCCGACGGCGTGCTTACTTTCGACCGGCTGAGTTCGGTCTATTTGAGCAACACCAATCACGAGGAGAATCAGCCGCCCCACCTCACGCTCAAGGACGTGTCGGTGCCGGTGCAAGTCAACCTCAAGACCTATGCCGGGCCGGAGACCCGCTACTGTCCGGCCGGGGTGTACGAATTCGTCAAGGGCCCAGACGGCTGCGACAAATTGCAGATCAACGCGCAGAACTGCGTGCACTGCAAGACCTGCGACATCAAAGACCCGACGCAGAACATCGTCTGGGTCGCGCCCGAAGGCGGGGGCGGGCCGAACTACGTCGGCATGTAGGGCCTGTCAACGCTGCAGATCGCTATCGGTGCACCCGGGCTCGATCTGCCGACGCAGGGCACAGCGGCCGCGGGGGTGGCCGCCAAAGTGTGAAGTAATCGACGGGCTCTTCAGACAAGGCGCATTTACACTGCGCCCAACTTAAAAAAAACCGGCGCAGATCGCACAGCATCGTGCGGGATACCGGTACGTGATTTTTTGCTGCATGCCTGGTTCCACCCCGCTGTTTTCCCCCGCCCAGACGCTTGCGCCGCAAGGCGCCGCGGCCATGCCGCGCCGACTGCGTCGCGGCTATTGGGGTCTGGTCGGGCTCACCTTGGTTTTCGCGGCCTGGCTGGCCTGGATCAACTGGCAGCGGCAGGACGTCACGCTGCGCAGCACCCTGCGGGTGGAAACGGCGTTTCTCGCGGACGCCACCTCGGCCTATCTCGACCGCTATGAATCGGTCATGTCCGCGCTTGGCAACGATCTGCTGACGCGTCCTGAATTGCTGGCCGCACCCGATCAGCTCCAGCCGCTGTTGCAGCGCTATCGCGCCCTGCTCGGGCCGGATCAGGCCTTGTCGATCAATTTGTCCATGGCCGATGGCCAGATGTTTGCCACGACCCTGCCCGGACAGAGGCGCTTGCCCAATTTCCGCAACATGCCCGACATCTGGCCGGGCATCCAGCAGGCGGGACGCACTGGGGGCCTGGAGGTGGGCAAGGCGGTGTATGGCCCCATGCTGCATCGCTGGGTGATTCCTCTGCGCCTGATCGTGAAAAACGCCGCGGGGCAGCCGCAGTTGCTGATTGCGGTGCCCGTGGAGCTCAATGACTTTCTCGAGCGCTGGCGGCGTTCCGTGGCGGCTGCGGAATATGCCATGCCGGGCATGTCGATCGCGCTGATGCGCGTAGATGGCTACCTGCTCGCGCGCTGGCCCGCGCCCAAGACGGACGATTTGCCGCGCTTTTACAGCGCCAAGCGGCAGGGAGAACTGGCCCGTGCCGCGCGGCATGCGCCGGATGGCGCCACCTCCGGCGTGTTCAGCGGCCGGGTGGACTCGGACGATATTCCCCGCCTGGGCGCCTGGGTGCGCCTGCCGCACTACGACGTGCTGGTGAACATGACCGTGCCGCGCGCTTTGATCTGGCGTGATTTCTGGCGCGCCTACTGGCCTGCGCTGACCATTCTGGCGCTGTGGTTGGCGGTGCTCACGCTGGCCTATCGGCTGGTGCGCAAACAGGCCGAGCGCGACAGCGCGCAACTGCGCGATCGGTCCGAAATCATGTACCGCCTGGCCAATCAGGACAGCCTCACCGGGCTGCTCAACCGCCGCGGCATAGGTGAATACCTGCAGCGCGCCCATGATCGCGCTAGAGACCATGGCATCGGCTACGCGCTGGTGCTGTTCGACCTCGATCACTTCAAGCTGATCAACGACGGCTTCGGCCACGCCGCGGGCGACGCCGTGCTGCAGCAGGTGGCGCACCTGCTGCAAACCCGGGTGCGCAAAGAAGACCAGGTGGCGCGCTGGGGCGGCGAGGAGTTTTTGGTGCTGCTGCCCGATTCGTCGCTCGAGACCGCGCACGCCACGGCGGAGAAGCTGCGCGACCTGATCTCGCACACTCGCATGTCCGTGGGCGGCTCGGAGTTGCGGCTGACGGCGAGTTTCGGCGTTTCGGCCTGGGAGCCCGGCGGCCCGCTCACCTCCGCCGAGCTGCTGGGGCAGTGCGACTCCGCGCTCTACAACGCCAAGGCCGGCGGGCGCAACCGGGTCAAGCAGTTCGAGGGCAAGTCGGCGCAGGACTATCTGCAGGGCTTCACCCTCAAGCGCGCCATCGAGGACGACCGCATCCGCGTGGCCTACCAGCCGCTGGTGTCCCTGGCCGACGGGCAGATCATGGGGTTTGAAGCCCTCGCGCGGCTGGTTGCGGAAAACGGCGATGTGATTGCGGCCGGGCAGTTCATCGACGTGGCCAACCGTCTGCGCCTGGAGCACCGCATCGATTCGCGTGTGTCCAAGCAGGTCATGGCGCGCTGCAGCCAGCGCATGGAGCAGACCGGCACGCCGATGAAGTACATGATCAACTGCTCTGCCGACTTCCTCAGTCGACCGGAAGATGTGCAACAACTGCTTGACCGGGCGCAGCATTTCTGCAGCACTTGCGCGGTGGATATGACCGGCAAGGCCAAGCCCATGGTCATCGAGATCACCGAACGTCAACTCATCGGAGATGCCGAAGCGGTGCGCCAACTGGTGCAGCCGCTGATCGACTTCGGCTTCCAGCTCGCGGTGGACGATTTCGGCAGCGGCTACTCGTCGTATCTCTATGTGCTCAAGCTGCCGGTGAGCTACCTCAAGATCGAGGCCGAGCTGGTGCGCGAAGCCGCGCACAGCGCGCGGGCGCAGGCCATGGTGCGCTCGATCAACAGCATGGCGCACGAGCTGGGCATCCTGACCATCGCCGAAGGCATCGAAGACGAGGCCACCGCCGAAGTCATGCGCCGCATCGGCGTGGACTGGGGACAGGGCTACTACTGGGGACGGCCGGAGATCGAGGCGTAGCAGCCGCAACCCGAGTCCGTGGCGATGCGGTTTGCCAGATCTGTCGGTGCGCTGTTGACCTGATTCAGGAAGCCGATGACCTGGGGCATTTGCTCGAGAAAAGCGTCCATCGAATCATGCCCGCCGGGGCCGATGTGCAGTTGCACGCTGTCGCGCGCTGCGGCGGCGGCCAGCAGGCGGTGCGCATCTTCCACCGGCACCGTGGTGTCGTGCTCGCCGTGCATCAGCAGCACGGGGCAGCGCAGTTGCGGCAGGGTGGTGAGCGGGGCGATGGTGTCGAAGCGATAGCCGATGGTGCGCTGCACATACTGCAGGATGTAGGGGCCGATGACGGCATCTGGCAGGTTTTGTTCGGCCATCCAGCGCTGCATCATGTCGGCGGGGTGGGCGAAGGCGGCCAGGCTGACGACGGCGGCGATTTGCGGCCGCCAGGTGGCCGCCAAAAGCACCGCGCCCGCGCCGACGGAATGGCCGAGCAGGGCGATGCGGCTTGGGGCGATGTCGGGTTGGGCGGCCAACCAGTCCACCGCGTGCACCGTGTCTTCGGCGAAGCGCGGCAGCGAGGTGAAGGGCTCGTCATCGCTGGCGCCGTGGCAGCGGGTGTCGATGAACAGCAGCGCAAGCCCGGCGGCATGCAGCGCGGGGGCCAGTGGCAGCATGAGGTCGGCATTGCTGCCCCAGCCATGCACGATGACGAGGGCGGGCGAGGGCCGCGGCGCGGCTTGCGGTGCGGGCAAATACCAGGCGTGCAGGGTTTTGCCGTTGGCGGTGGGGATGCGCACCGTGGCAAACGCCAGGCCGAAGTCACCCGGGCTGCGGGTGTGCGCCAGGCGCGGGGCGCGCAGGCTGCGGCGCAGCCCCCAGTTGAGCAGCGGCCGCAGCGGCGGCGAGGTCATCCACGGCAGCACCGTGGGCAGCAGAGCAGAGACGAGTTTGGAGCGCGACATGGACTGCGCAGTGTAGGGGCGGGGGTGGGCCGCTGCGGCATCGGTTCCAATAGTGTTTTGACTCTCGACACGAACCCATGCAATTCGTTCTGCGCCAACCCGATCCCCGCGCTCAGCACCGGCTGCAAGCGGCCGGCACGCATCCCTTGCTGGCGCAGTTGTTCGCCGCGCGCGGGGTCAAAGAGGCGGATGAACTGGAACTGGCCTTGCCGCATTTACTGCCGCCCAAACAGCTCAAGGGCGCGGAGGACGCCGCGCGCATGCTGGCCGATGCCATTGCGCGCGGCGAGCGCCTGCTCATCGTCGCTGATTACGACTGCGACGGCGCCACCGCCTGCGCCGTGGGGCTGCGCGGCCTGCGGGCGATGGGGGCGGCGGTTTCCTACCTCGTGCCCAACCGCTTCACCACGGGCTATGGCCTGTCGCCCGCGGTGGTGGAGCTGGCCTTGCAGCACGCCGATGGCAAGCCCGACTGGATCGTCACCGTGGACAACGGCATCGCCAGTGTCGAGGGCGTGGCGCGGGCGCGCGAGCAGGGCATTCGCGTGCTCGTCACCGACCACCACCTGCCGGGCGACACGCTGCCCGAGGCCGAGGTCATCGTCAACCCGAATCAGCCGGGCTGTGACTTTCCGAGCAAGTCCATCGCCGGGGTCGGGGTGATGTTTTATGTGCTGCTGGCGCTGCGGTCTGAACTTCGCCAGCGCGGGGTGTTCGACGCCGCCAGCCAGCCGCGCCTCGACGCCTTGCTCGATCTCGTGGCCCTGGGCACCGTGGCCGACGTGGTGCGGCTCGATGCCAACAACCGGCTGCTGGTGGCGCAGGGGCTCAAGCGCATCCGCGACGGGCGCATGCAGCCGGGTGTTGCCGCGCTGCTGCAGGTGGCGGGGCGTGAGGCGGCGCGGGTGAACAGCGCCGATCTGGGCTTTGCGCTGGGGCCCCGTATCAACGCCGCGGGGCGCTTGGCGGATATGACCGTAGGCATCGAGTGCCTCGCCACAGACGACCCCGCCCGCGCGCTGCAACTCGCGCAACTGCTCGACACCTTCAACCGCGAGCGGCGCAGCATCGAAGACGGCATCAAGGCCGAGGCGCTGGCCATGCTGGAAGGGCTGGATCTCGGTACTGAAGGCAGCGCCCCCGCCATCAGCCTGTTCGCGCCCAACTGGCACGAAGGCGTGATCGGCATCGTTGCCGGGCGCATCAAAGACCGCGAGCATCGCCCTACCTTTGTGTTCGCCCCGGCTGAAGACGGCACGCTGCGTGGCTCGGGCCGCTCGATTGCCGGGTTTCATCTGCGCGACGCGCTCGATCTCGTCTCCAAGCGCGAGCCGGGTCTGTTGCTGCGCTTCGGCGGCCACGCCATGGCGGCGGGTTGTTCCTTGGTGGACGATGGCTTCGAGCGCTTTCGCGCCGCGTTTGCCCAAGTGGCCGCCGAATGGCTGGCGCCGGCCCAGTTGCAGCGCCGCATTGAGGTGGACGGGCCGCTACCCGCGCAATGGCTGCTGCCCGAAATGGCGTCGCTCCTTGCTGCGCAGGTGTGGGGGCAGGGCTTCGCCGCGCCCTTGTTCAGCGCCCGGGTGCAGGTGCGACAGCAGCGGCTGCTCGGCGAGCGTCACTTGAAAGCCAAGGTGCGGCTGCTCGACGGCGAGGGCGCGCCCGGCAACGCGCAGTTCGACCTCGTGGCTTGGGGCCGCACCGACTTTCTCCCGGATGAAGCGCGCATCGCCTACCGGCTGGAGAGCAATACCTGGCAGGGCATCACCCAGGTGCAACTGGTGCTTGAAGCCATCGAAGGATGAAGGCGCGCGTCCGAAAACCTCGCTGCGCTCGGTTCTCGCCCCAAAGGGCTATCAGCGCCGCGTCGCGCGGCGCTGCACGCAGTCCACATAGGCGGCGCCATCCGGGGGCAGACCGCTGCGCTGCGCCGTCCACAACATCTCGCCCAGACACTCCATGATGGTGTGGTGTGCTTCGTGCTCGCCCAGCTTGCTGCGCAGCAACTCAAAGGCCTGGCGGATGCCCGGCGGCTGGTCGATGGACACCTGCTCGGCGATCGTCAGATGCATCGACAGATGCAGAAACGGGTTGGTGCGGCCCTGCTCCACGGCGTAGTCGCGGCTGGCGCTTTGCGGGTCGGTGAGCTCGGCGTGATATTCGGGGTGCAGTTCCATCCAGTCTGCCGCGATGAGTTCCAGCGGCGTGAGCACGCCGCCAGCACGATGCCGCTTCCAGGCGGAAAGAAAAAACTGCCGAACCTCGTCTTTGCTGGGATTGAACATGGTGGGCGTATTGTCCTGCAGCCGATCCGCCCGTGATTCGCATGCACTTACAAATCGGTTTTGAGCGACCATTTCAGCTTGTTCTCAGGAGACTCACCATGCCCATGATCGACGCCAGCGCCCTGCGCCAACTGTTTGACCAAGCCCGCACGCACAACGCCTGGCTGGACCAGCCCGTGCCCGAGCACCTGCTGCACCAGCTCTACGACCTGATGAAATGGGGGCCAACCTCGGCCAACTGTTCCCCGGCGCGCATCGTGTTTGTGCAGTCGCAGGAGGCCAAGGCCCGCCTTGCGCCCTGTATGAGCGAGGGCAACCGCGCCAAGACGCTCAAAGCGCCAGTGACCGCCATCATCGGCATGGACATGGCGTTTTACGACCAGCTGCCACAGCTGTTTCCGCACAATCTCGACGCGCGCAACTGGTTTGCGGGCAAGCCGGATTTCATCGCCTCCTCGGCGATGCGCAACTCCAGCCTGCAAGGCGGCTATTTCATTCTCGCGGCCCGCGCCCTGGGGCTGGACTGCGGCCCGATGAGCGGATTCGACGCCGACGCGGTGAACGCCGCATTTTTCGCGGGCACCGAAGTCAAGGTGAACTTTCTGTGCAATCTCGGCTATGGCGACGCCAGCGCGTTGTTCCCCCGCAGCCCGCGTCTGAGCTTCGAGCAGGCTTGTCGCATCGCATAGGGCGCGCGTGCGCGGCGTGGAGTTTGTGCGTCGGTTCTGGTAATTTCGTACCCATCACCAGAACACAAAACAGAAAGGACGCCTCATGCCGGTCATCGTTGTCGCCAATCCCAAGGGCGGGGTGGGCAAATCCACCCTGTCCACGCAGGTTGCCGGATTTTTCGCCAGTCAAGGCCATGGGGTCATGCTGGGCGACTCCGACCGGCAGGAATCGGCCCGCCTCTGGCTGTCGCTGCGCGATTCAGCGCTGCCGCGCATCGACACCTGGGAGATGAGCTTTGATTACATCGCCAAACCGCCCAAGGGCACGACCCACGCGGTGATCGACACCTCCGCCGGGCTGCATGGCTGGCGGCTGAACGATGTGATGAAACAGGCCGACAAGGTGCTGGTGCCGCTGTCGGCGTCGATTTTCGACATCTACGCCACGCAGGAATTCCTGGAAAAACTGCGCGAGGCGCGTGAAAAACACGGCTTCGATGTGGGCCTGGTGGGCGTGCGCATCGACCCGCGCACCCATGCCGCCGAGCAATTACAGGCCTTCGTGACGCAAAGTGGCCTGCCGATGCTGAGCAATCTGCGCCAGACCACGCTGTACCCGCAGATGGCCGCGCACGGCCTCACCCTGTGGGACCTGCCGCCCAGCCAGGCGGCCAAAGACCTGGAGCAATGGCTGCCCATCACTCGCTGGCTGCAGCAGCCGTCAGGGCGCGGGTAAAAAAATAGGCACATCCTGCAAACATTGCGTCGGATGTGCCCAAGCTGCAAGGAAGCTGGCGGCTGCGGTTTTTCGGGAGTTTCGCTCTGCCGTTTTGTCGAAGGGATGGTTTCGGCCCGCCTCAGGCGGCGCGTTCGGGTTGCGCGACGAGACCGAGCGCCGGGCGGTTGACGCGGAACAAGCGCGGGCCGACATGCTCGAGCAGCTTGTCGCGCTCGAACTGGGCGATCACGCGGCTGGCCGTTTCGAGCGCCACGCCGAGCATGGCGCCGAGGTCGCTGCGCTTGGGTAGGGTGATGGTGTCGTTGAGTTCCGGGTCGGCCAGTTTGAGCAGCAGACGAGCCATGCGCGCGGGAATGGCTCCCGAGCCGAGCAGCAGCGCCCATTCGTCGGTGTCGCGCAGCGCGCGGTGCCAGCGCTCCAGAAACTCCTGGCGCAGATTGGGCACCTGCTCTTCCATTTTGCGAATCACTTCCACCGGAATGCGGCACACCCGCACCGCGCCGATGGCCGAAGCGTGATGCATATAGGGCTCTTGAATGAAGCACTCCAGCCCGATCAGATCGCCGCGCCGCGCCACGCGGGTGATGCGGCGGGTGCCATCGGGCAGCACGCGTTCCAGCTTCACATAGCCGGTCTTGATGGTGTAGAGCCAGTCGCCCCGCTGCCCTTCGCTGAACAGCTGCTGTCCGGGGGCAAATTGCATGTCGTCGATGACCTGATGGAAGGTGTCGAAGTCTTCCATGCGCAGCGCGCCGAACAGCGCAATACGGCGCACGCCGCAGCTGCGACAGTCGGAAGCGCCGCGCCAGGCGTTAACCACCTCGGTATGCGCCAGGCGGTTGGCTTCCGGCTGCTTGCTGCGCGGCAAGGTTTTGCGCAGGGTCGCGAGCGGAATCGCCGTGGTTGTCTGCGGATTGGCAAAAGTGGTTTCCATAACTCGCTTTCATTGATTTAGCGCAATATTAGCGAGTACTGATATGGCCTTGTCAATATAGGGAATTCACCGTGATAACTAGGACTAACCCTGATTTTTGGCGCGCTTCATTGCGGAATGTCGATTTTTGCAGCGCACAAAACTGCGGCAATCTGTCGCGGGTGCGGTAGCCCTTTGTGCCCAATCCGCGACAACCTGACACACCCGCGACGCCCGGGACGGTTTGCCGATCCGCCTACACTGCAACGCTTTTCAGCCTGTAAAGACGAAAGGCGCGATCACCATGATGGATGTGCACACTCTGGCCGCCCGCGATGTGCGGCGAGCTTTGGAGGAGGATCTGGGCAGCGGCGACCTCACCGCTGCGCTAATCGACCCGCAGACCGTGGCGCGTGCCACGGTGCGCAGCCGTGAGGCCGCGCGGTTGTGCGGCACGCCGTGGGCCAATGCCTGCGTGCGCGCGCTCGACCCGGCGGCGCATCTGGAGTGGTTAGCGCCTGAAGGCGCTACGTTGCAAGCAGATGCTGTGTTTTTGGAGATCAGAGGCAAAGCACGGGCGCTGCTCAGCGCCGAGCGGACGATGCTCAATTTCCTGCAATTGCTCAGCGCGGTGGCCACGCGTACCGCGCAGTATGTGGACGTGGTGCGCGGCACACGGGCGCAAATTGTCGATACCCGAAAAACCCTGCCGGGCTTGCGTCTGGCGCAGAAATACGCGGTACGTGTGGGCGGTGGAATGAATCACCGCATCGGCCTGTTCGACGCTGTGCTGATCAAGGAAAACCATATCGCCGCCGCAGGTGGGGTGGCGCAGGCGCTGCACAGGGCGCAGGCGGTGGCGGCGCAGGCGCACTTCATCCAGATCGAGGTCGAAACCCTGGCCCAGCTCGACGAGGCTCTGCGCGCAGGCGCGCGTATGGTGCTGCTGGACAATATGTCGCTCGATCAACTGCGCGAGGCGGTCCGCCTCACCGGCCAGCGCGCCGTGCTGGAAGTGTCTGGCGGGGTGGATCTGCAAACCGTGCGTGCCATTGCAGAAACCGGCGTGGACCGCATCTCCGTGGGCAAGCTGACCAAGGATGTGCAGGCCGTCGATCTGTCGATGCGTTTTACGGCGCTTTGATTTGTTGCGCATTCATTCAAGAGGAAGTCTGCATGTCCGCCACTTTTTCGATCGCATTTGATAGCCCGGTCAGCGGCACCGCGCAGGCCTGGGCGCGCGTGCCCGTGGAGCCCAGCCCCGCCGAGCGTGACGCGCTGATGGCGCGCTGCGCCCAACTGCTGCGCACGCAGGACGCTGTCTTGGTGGCGCATTACTACACCCATCCCGATCTGCAGGATCTCGCGCAGGCCACGGGCGGGCTGGTGGCCGATTCGCTGGAAATGGCGCGTTTCGGCGCCCGTCATCCGGCCAGCACCCTGGTCGTCGCCGGGGTGCGTTTCATGGGCGAGACCGCCAAGATGCTGTCGATGGACAAGCGCGTGCTCATGCCCGACCTCGACGCCAATTGCTCGCTCGATCTGGGTTGCCCCGCGCCGCAGTTCAGCGCCTTCTGCGATGCCCATCCCGACCGTACCGTGGTGGTCTATGCCAACACTAGCGCGGCGGTGAAGGCGCGTGCCGACTGGGTGGTGACTTCGAGCTGCGCGCTCGACATCGTGGCGCATCTGCATGCGCGCGGCGAAAAAATCCTCTGGGCGCCCGACCGCCATCTGGGCGGCTATATCGAGCAGCAAACCGGCGCCGACATGCTGCTGTGGCAGGGCTCATGCATCGTGCACGACGAATTCAAGGCGCTCGAACTCGAATTGCTCAAGGCCGAGCATCCCAAAGCGCGCGTGCTGGTGCATCCAGAAAGCCCGGCTGCCGTGGTCGCCCTGGCCGACGTGGTGGGCTCGACGGCGCAGATTCTCAAGGCGGCGCGCGAACTCGACGCGCCTGAATTCATCGTCGCCACCGATGCCGGCATGTTCCACGCCCTGCAGCAGCAGAACCCCGGCAAGACCTTCATCGCCGCGCCCACCGCGGGCAATGCCGCCACCTGCAAGAGTTGCGCGCATTGCCCATGGATGGCGATGAACAGTCTGGCTGGCCTGGCGCGTGTGTTGGAGACCGGGGCGAATGCCATCGAACTCGACGCCGCTCTGGCCGCCCGCGCCCGCGTGCCGGTGCAGCGCATGCTCGACTTCACAGCAGCGCAAAAGACTGCAGCGATGGCGGGCAGTCTGGTTCCCGGCATCGGCGCGGCGTAGCGGGCGCCGACGCACCAAGCTGGCGCGCTACCGCGTTTTGTTGAAACGCTATCGCGTTTTTTCGAAACGCTACCGCGTTTTCATGATGCGCGCCTTTTCCCGTTGCCAGTCGCGCTTGGCTTCGGTGTCGCGTTTGTCGTGGTCTTTCTTGCCCTTGCCCAGCGCCAGATCGAGCTTGACTCGGCCGCCCTTGTAATGCAGGTTGATGGGCACCAGGGTGTAGCCGCGCTGCTCGACCTTGCCGATGAGCTTGCGGATTTCATCCTTGTGCATCAGCAGTTTGCGCGTACGCGACGCGTCCGGCCGCACATGGGTGGAGGCGCTGTTGAGTGCGGTGACGTTCATGCCGATCAGAAACAGCTCGCCGTCGCGGATGACCACATAGCCGTCGGTGAGTTGCACCTGCCCGGCGCGCACGGATTTGACCTCCCAGCCTTCGAGCACGATGCCCGCTTCGAAACGGTCTTCGAGGAAGTAATTGAAATGGGCCTTGCGGTTTTCGGCGATGCTCATGCGGGGAATATGGGGCGTTCGGCCCTCAATACAATCATGACATTCTAAGAAGCCTTGATCCGCCCGCGTTCGCCCATGCCCCAGGTTCACAAATCCGTCCTCATCTGGTACAGCCCGCAAGAGATGTACGACCTGGTCACCGATGTGGCCGCCTATCCGCAGTTTCTGCCCTGGTGCGGGGGCGCCTCGGTGCAGTCGGAAGAGGGCGATACGGTGCGCGCCAGTGTGACCATCGACTTCAAGGGCATCCGTCAGAGCTTCACCACACAAAACACCAACGTGCCCGGCCAGGAAGTACGCATGCGGCTGGTGGACGGGCCCTTTTCCGCCCTGCACGGGCGCTGGGTGTTCAACCCCCTGGCCGACGGCAAGGCGTGCAAGGTCGAGTTTCTGCTCGACTACAAGTTCTCCAACTTTCTGGTGGAGAAGGTCATCGGCCCGGTGTTCAACCATATCGCCAGCAGCTTTGTCGATGCCTTCGTGCAGCGCGCCAAGCAGGTCTATGGGCCGCGTTGAGGCCGCCGTGGTGACGCCGTGGTGAATATCGCGGTGTTCTACGCGCCCGAACGCGGCGAACCTGACTTGAGGCGGTTGGCGCTGCCAGCAGGCGCCACAGTTAGCCAGGCGCTGCAGGCCAGCGGCATGCTCGGCGCCCATCCCGAATTGACCTGGATCGATATCCTCTACGGCATCGACGGCCAGCGCGTCACGCTGCAGCAGGTGCTTCAGGACGGCGACCGCATCGATCTGTGCCGTCCCTTGCTGGTCGATCCCATGACCGCACGGCGCTTGCGGGCTGCCGCCTCAAAGCCACGCCGCTGAGACCTCGGGCGGTAGTTCGGCGGGCGGGCCTTCGAACTGCGTGAGGCCGTCACCGAGCACGATGACGCGATCCGCGAGTTCCCGTGCCCACGGTTTTTGCTCGACCATGAGCACACCCAGCCCCTGCTCCTGCAGTTGCTGGATGAGCGTGGCCGTCGCGGCCACGCGCTGGGGTGCCAGACCTTCGGTCGGCTCATCGAGCAGGAGTAGATCGGGGTTACCCATCAGCGCGCGGGCGATGGCGAGCATTTGCTGTTCGCCGCCGGACAGCGCCTGGGCGGGCGCGTGCAGCCGTGGCGTCAGTGCCGGAAACAGGGCCAGCACCGCCGCCTCGTTCCAGCGCGACGGGCCTATTCGCGCGACTATTGGCGACGGCTTGGCGCCCAAAAGCAGGTTCTGCCGCACGCTCAGACGCGGAAAAATCTCGCGCTGCTCCGGCACATAGCCCAGCCCCAGCCGGGCGCGGCGATGCGCGGGCAGGCCCAGCAGTTCTCGTCCGGCCAGACTCGCGTAGCCCGTTGCGGGAATGAGGCCCATCAGCGCCTTGAGCAGGGTGCTGCGCCCGCTGCCATTGCGCCCGAGAACGAGCAGCAATTCCCCCGCGCGCAGTTGCAGATGCACGCCGCGCAGCACCTGCACCGGTCCGTAGCCCGCCTGCAGCGAGCGAACATCGAGCAGTGCGGCTTTCTCGGGCGGGAGCTTCATGGCGCCGTGCCCAGATAGACCGCCTGCACCTTCGCGTCGTGGCGAATGGCCTCGGGCGCGCCGTCGGCCAGCACGCGGCCCTGATGCAGCACCACCACCCGCGTGGCCAGGCGGAACACGGCGTGCGGGTCGTGCTCGATCAGCAGCAGGGTGCGGTCGCTGCAGAGCTGGGCGATCAGATCGAGCATGTGCGCGGCCTGCGCCCGGTTCATGCCGGCAGTGGGCTCGTCGAGCAGCAGCAAAGGCGCGCTGTTGATCAGCCCGAGGCCGAGTTCCAGCGCGCGCAGGCGGGCATAGTCGATGTTTTGCGCCGGCGTATCAGCGCAGTCCTGCAATTGCAGCGCCCGCAGCCAGTAGGCGACCTGCTGCTGCAGTTCGGCATCGCGTCGGTACGGCAGCCACCAGCGCCGGGCCGGTTGTGCCGCAAGCAGGCAGGTGCGCAGATTGTCCGCCACGCTCAAGCGGGAAAAAACCTGCGGCGACTGGAAGCTGCGGCCGATGCCCGCCTGGGCGATCTGCGCGGGGTTCATGCGGTCGATCCGTCGGCCCGCCAGCCACACGCTCCCGGCGCGCAAGGGGCGCAGGCCGCTGATCACCTGAAACAAGGTGGACTTGCCCGCACCGTTGGGGCCGATGAGGGCCACCCGTTCGCCAGCCTCGATCTGCAGATTCAGATCGGTGAGGACGGGCTGGCCGCCGAGCACGCAGTGCACGCCGCGCACGTCGAGCAAGGGAGGGCGCTCGGTGGCGCTGAATGCGGCATTGAGTGGGGCGTTCATTCGCGGGCTCCGCCTGCGCGCAACTGCGGCGCCAGTGCCCGCCACACCAGGGCGCACAGCCCCGCGCCCGTGGCGGCCAGCAGCGCCGCGCCAACCCAGGCATCGGCGCTGTCGATCTGCAGCGGCACGCCATACAGCCGCAGAGTGCTGCCCACCTGCAGTTGTTGACGCACGGCGTAGAGCAGTTCGACCAGGCTGCTCGCGCCGATGACCGCGAGCGCGCTGCAGAGCAATAGTGCTGCCAGGCCCCACAGCAGATCGGGATTGCGGCGGGCGCGAAGCCCTTGCGCCAAATCGCGCAAGACCCCGCTCAAACCCTGCGGCGCCCAGATCACGATGGCGAGAAAACCGAGGCCGACATACAGCATCCAGGCCTGCGAAACCGAGGCCAGAACCGACTCGCTGCCCACCATCAAGCCGGCGCCCAGCAAGGCGCCCCAGGCCGTGCCGCTGCCTGCGGCCAAGCTGAACAGCAGGGCCATGCTCGATTGTGGCAGCCCGAGCGATCCGGCGCTCACCTGTTCGAGACGCAGGGTTTGCAAGGCGCCGGACAGGCCGGCTAGAAAGGCGCTCACCAGCACCAGTTGCAGCCGAACCCGTCGCGGTGTGGCGCCGCTGACCGCAACGCGCAAGGGGTTGTCGCGCACCGCGCGCGCCAGCAGGTCGAGCCGGGTGCCGTCGAGCCCGCGCAGCAAGACCGCGCCCAGCAGCACATAAGCGGCGCTCACGCCATAGACCTGTCGCTGCGACAGAAAATCCAGCCCCAGCCAGACCGGCCCGGCGGTGCGGTCGGTGGACACGCCGCCTTCCCCGCCGAAAAACCCCTGCAGCATGGGCGCGGCCAGCGCTACGAGCAGGCCCAGCCCCAGCGTGATCATGGCAAAGCTCAAACCGCCTCGCCGCACGCTGATCGGGCCGAGCACCAGCGCCACGGCCAAGGCAAACGCCCCGCCATACAAGGGCGCCAGGGCAAAGGGCAGCGGCCAGCCGCAGGCGGCAATCGTGTTCATCGCATGCGCGGCGGCATAGGCGGCCAGCCCCGCATACATCGCCTGCCCGAAGCTGAGCAGCCCGGCGCGGGTGACCAGCAGCCCCACCGACAGCAGCAGTAGCCAGGCGCTGGCCAGTTGCGACAGCAGGCTGAAACCGGCGCTGCTCAGCGGCAAGGCCAGCGGCAGCGCGACCAGCAGCGAAAACAGCGCAGCGCGGCCGCGCGCCGGGGCGGGCACGGCGGCGTTCACAGCCCGTCGTCCCGAGACAGCGCGCGCGTCAGCCCCTGCGGGCGCAGCGCCAGTACCCCGATCAGCAGCACATAGGGCAGCAGCGGCGCGGCGCGGGCCAGGTCGAGGTGCAGCAGGCTGGGGAGAATGCCGTCGCTCGCGGGCCAGGCGGCCGGGGCGTTCCAGCCCAGACGTTGCAGGCCGTCGGCCAAGGAGCCGTTGACGGCTACGGCGAGGGTCTGCACTTCGCCCACCAGCAGCGCACCCAGTAGCGCCCCGCGCAACGACCCCAGACCGCCGATGATGATGACGGCAAACAGCAGTGCGCCCATTTGCGCGGCCATGTCCGGCTCGGTGACGAGCAGTGGCCCGCCCACCGCGCCGGCCAGCCCGGCCAGCGCGCCGCCCACGGCAAACACCACGGTCTGCACGGCGCGCACATCGTGCCCCAGAGCCGAAGTCATGGGCGCGTGCGTCAGCGCGGCCTGCACGATCAGCCCGGCGCGTGTGCGCCACAGCAGCAGCCAGGCCAGCGCCAGCGCGGCCAGCGCCGTCGCCATGACAAAGCCGCGGTACACCGGAAAATCCACCCCGCTCAAGGTGAACAGCGCGCCCTGCATAGATGCGGGTATGGCATAGGGCACCGAGCCGCTGCCCCACAACAGGCGGGCCGCTTCCACCAGCACCACGCCGAAGGCGAAAGTGGCGAGCAGCTCCGGCAGATGCCCCTGCGTGCGCAGACGCCGCAACACGCCGACTTCAAACCCGGTGGCCACCACGGCAACGCCCAGGGGCGCAAGCAGCAGTCCGCCCCAGAAGCCCAGCCACTGGCCGCTTTGCCAGGCCAGATAGGCGCCGAGCATGTAGAAACTGCCGTGGGCGAAATTGAGTACGCCCAGCAGCGAAAAGATCAGCGTCAGCCCTGAGGCGAGCAGGAACAGCAGCAGGCTGTAGCTCAGGCCATTGAGGGCGGAGAGTGCGAGCGCCTCCATGCAGCAGCCGTGGCCAGGGATCAGACTCCCGGCTTTAGCGCGACGGCGTGCCCTGGCTGGCGCCGGGCACTGCGCTGGCCGTCACCTTGGGCGGTTTGACCGGATAGACCTCGGTCATCAGCGGCCGCTGCATGGTGCATTGCGCGGGCAGGGTGGTTTGCGCGGGGCGGTAGGTGTGCTCCAGCGCAAAGGTGTAGCCGGTGTTTTCCACGTCGTAAGGGTTGGCGGGCGAGACCGGCTGCCAGTCGCTGACATAGATGGGCTGGAGCAACTGGTGATCGGCCGCGCGCAGGGTGACCTCGCCGTTGAAGGTGTGGAACTTGAGCCCTTCCATCGCGCTAGCGACCTTCAACGGCTCGGTGCTGTGCGCCTTGGTCATGGCGGCGGTGAGCAAGGCCAGTCCGGTGTAGGTGGCGGGTACCGAGAAGTCTTGCTTGTACTTGTCGCGGAAACCTTTTTGCAGGCTTTGCAGCACGCCGGGCAGATTGGGGTTGCTGTAATAGACCAGCTTGACGCGCCCGGCGTCGTGCGGGCCGATTTCGCTGGGCGCGCCCAGGCTGCTGGCGTAGAAGGTGTAGAGATCGGCCTTGAGCCCGCCTTGCTGCGCCGCCTTGATGAGCAGGGTGAGGTCGGGGCCCCAGTTGGCGGTGATGATGCAGTCTGCCTTGGCGGCCTGCACCTTGGCGATATAGGGCGAAAAGTCTTTGACCTGCCCGAGGGGCACGAAATCTTCGCCCACGATCTGGATGTCGGGTCGTTTGAGCGCCAGCATTTCGCGGGCGTACTTCGCCACCTGATGGCCGAAGGAATAGTCTTGCTCGATGAGATAGACGCGCTTGATCTGCGGCCGGTTGCGGATGTCGTCGGTCATCGCCTGCAGGGTCATGGGCACGCTGGGCTGCAGCGCAAAGTGCCAGAAACTGCAGTCACTGCCCGTCAGTGCGGAATCGACCGCGGCGTAGTTCAGGTAGAGCACTTCCTGGCCGGGATGGCGGGTGTTGTGACGGCTCACCGCTTTGGAGAGCGCAATCGCCGCGCCCGATCCGTCGCCCTGCAACACATAGCGGATGCCCTGATCCACCGCGGCCTGCAGCGCGTTGACCGTATCTTGCACCGCGCCCTTGTTGTCGAAGGGCACGATCTCGAAGCGCACCCCGGCGGTGTTGCCGCGGTTGACCCGGTCGGCCACGAACTGCCAACTCTGCAACTGGTTCTGCCCTACTGCGGCGAAGGGGCCGGTGAGCGGGTCGATGAAAGCGAGCTTGACGGTGGGAATCTGCCGCGCATGCACTGGCGCGGCGCCGAGCAATAAGCCACCGGCCAGGGTGGAGATAAAACTTCTGCGGGTGGTGTGCATGCGAGCAAAGCCTTGTGAGGGAACAGCCGCCCCGGTTTTCAGGGGCGGCGCAAAAAGGCAATGCTATTTCAACCCGGATTTCCCATTCGGCGGGGCTTTGCCCCTACACGGGCGCTGGCGGACGGCTTGAGGCGTCTTCGCCCCCGCGCTTCGCGCCCATAGCTCGGGCTATGGGCTTGTCGCGCAGGGCCGAATCCATCCCCAATCCGCCGCGCCATCATCCCGTGTCCTCATGGAAAATCCGGGTTCAACGCCATCCGGGCAGCTTAGAACTTCACCCCCACCCGCGCGTACACCGAGCGTCCCGGCCCCGGCACGGCAATGCCCCAGGGCAGGCCGTTGATCGACATGGTCGTGCCCTGGCCAACGTAGGCGCCGCCGGTGGGCAGGGCGTAGAACTTGTCGAGCAGGTTGTCGATGCCGAAATCGACCCGCGCTTGCTTGAAGCTGTAGCTGGTGCGCAGGTTGAGCAGGCCGTAGCCGCCGGTCGGGATTTCATTGCGCACGGCGGAAACCTGTGTCTTGGCCTTGACCAGCACCCATTCCAGCGCGTTGTTCCATCCGCCCAACTGCTGGGTGAGACTGAGCCGGGCGTTGAGCGGCATGATGGCGTAGAGGTTGTCTCCCGTGGTGGTGTTTTCCCCGCGGGTGTAGTTCACCACGCCTTGCAACCCCAGCCGGCCGAGCGGGCCATCGCCCAAAGGCATCTTGCCCGAGAGATTCAGCCCATACAGCCGCGCGGTCTGGTTGACGTATTTGAGGACGACGAACTGGTTTTTCAGCGGAGTGGATTGCGGCGCGTTGGCCATTGCGTTCCACTGCACCACGTCGATGTAATCGCTGACATGGGTGTAGAACGGTTGCGCGGTGAACGCCCAAGCGCGGTCGGCACTGTGCAAATCGAAGCTGGCCGACAGGGTGGTGGCTTTTTCTGGCTTGAGATTGGGGTTGCCGATGTAGCCGTTGCCGTCGCCGACGAAGTTGTTCATCACCGCGGCCATCGACCAGGTGCTCCAGGGATCGCGCTGGTAGAGGTTGGGCGAGCGGGTGGTGTGGCTCAGGCCCACCGAGAGATCTTGCGTGGGAGTAAGCGTCCAGCGCGACAGCAGCGAGGCATCGACATTGGTGTCGGTGCGCGCGCGGTCGATGGTGTTGAACGCCGTGGCGTCGCGCAACTGGTAGTTCATCATCGTGCCCATGCCATTGCTGTTGGCATAGCCGTGCACCGGCCCGGCATCGGTGCGCACGCGCTCCACCCGCAGCCCCGCCAGGGTTTGCCACTCTGCGCTGAGCTGCTTTTGCCATTCGCCCCACACGCCGATGCGGTCGCGCTTGCCGTCGTTGACGTTGAGGAAGGTGCCGGGCCACATCATCCCGCCCGAAGGCGTCCAGTAGTCGTCGAGGTGATAGCGCTGCAGCTCGACTCCGGTGCGCAACACGTCCTGCGCCGACAGATCGATGCTCGCCTGCAGCTTCGCCCCGGTGGTGCGGCTTTGGCTATACATCGGCATGCCGGCGGCGCAGGTGGGCGAGATCGGGCTGCAGGGATAGCCGCCCACGCTGCCCTGCATGGTCTGGCTGCCGTACCAGAAGCGTTTATCTGCGCCGAAGTCCATGAAGTGATCGACGGTTTCATGGTAGGCGCGCGCATCGAGCGAGCCCCAGCCGAACTGCTTGAGCCAGTGCAGATTGATGCGCTTTTCGGTATTGCCCAGCATGTCCATGCGCTGGTTGGGGTAGAGCTGATACGGCACGTCCTGATAGCCCAGACCGATTTCGAATAATTGGTCGCTGCCCTTCCACGCCAGCCCCAGGGTGTGGTTGCGCACGTCGTAGGCGGTGGAGCCGACGACGTCGCGCGCGAGGCTCTGCCCCGGGCGGCCGGTGGCGGTAAAGGTTTTGAAGTCGCCCCCGGCGGAGTAGTCGTCGGCCTTGGTCAGCGCGCCGTCATAGGCGATGGCGAACGACTGCGTGCCGTAGTAGGCGTTCAGCCCGAGGCTGCGCGCATCGCCGTTGCTGGCATAGCCCGCGATGACCTCGCCGCCGGTGATCGACGCCTGCCCCGTCGGGGCAAATTGCGGCGCGCGGGTTTTCACCTCGATGGCGCCGCCGATGGCGTCGCCACCGACCGACACCGGCACCATGCCCGCCGGATACACGGTGATGCTTTGCACCTGCGAGGGCGAGGCGTAAGACAGCACCGGGTTCATGTGGTTGGGGCAGCTGGCGATCAGCCCCATGCCGTCGAGCTGGATGTCGAGGTTGTCGTCCGACAGGCCGTTGTACTGCGGCAGCCCGGAGACGCCGCCCGCCGCGTTGACCGACAGGCCGGGAATGCCCAGCAGCAGGCTGGCGGTGTCATTCGTTGCGGCGCGACGCTGGGCCAGATCGATGGCGCTTTGCCATTGCGCCCAGGACTGCGCGCCAGCGGCCGCGCCCGAGACGACGACTTCGGGCAGGGCGGTCTCGGCGGCCTGGACGTTGCTGGCGCACAGCGCCGCCAGTGCGGCACTCAGGGCGATTGAAAGAGCGGTACGCGACAGACGCGAGCTTGACTGAAGACAGAAAGATGTTTGCATGGACAATTGAAAGCGATGGATTCAAACCGTTGCCAAAAACGACGGTCTCACTGTAGGAATGCCTGTTGCGCCCCGAGCGCGACAAAACGTCGCATTTGTCGCCCACCTGTCACAGGGGTTTCCCCGAATTCGCCTCACCGCCATGCAAGACTTTGTGTTGTTCGACGACGCGCTGGAGCCGTCGCAGCCGCTGACCCGCCTGTACCAGCAGCCGCTGTCGCGCTGGCAGGCGTGGCAGGCAGAGCAAGTCGAGAGTGCTTTTCAGCAGATCGAACACGCATTGAACGCTGGGCGTCAGGTCGCCTTGTTCGTCCATTACGAAGCCGCGCAGGCGCTGGCCGACTTGCCCGTGCATGCTCCCCTGGCCGCCCCTTTGGTCGAGGCGCTGGCGTTCGATGCGGCCAGGCGCATGACCGCCGCCGAGACGCAGCAGTGGTTCCAAGCGCAAATCGCCCGCCTCGATGGTGGCCAGCCCTGCGGCGTGGCCGCTCTGCAGCCCGGCATCACGCAGGCGGACTACACCGCCGCCCTGGCGCGCATCGCTGCGCACCTGCGCGCGGGCGATAGCTACCAGATCAACTTCACCTGGCCGCTGCGCGGTCAGGCGTTCGGCCATCCGCTGGCGCTGTATGCCGCGCTGCGGCAGGGGCAGCCCACGCGCTATTCCTGCCTGGCCAAACTCGGCGGGCGCTGGGTGCTCAGTTTTTCGCCCGAACTGTTTTTCGCGCGCGACGGGGCCACGCTGCGCGCACGGCCCATGAAGGGCACCGCTGCGCGCAGCGCCGACGCAGAAGCCGACGCGCAGGCCGCGCTGGCGCTGGCTGCCGATCCCAAGAACCGCGCCGAGAACCTGATGATCCTCGACCTGTTGCGCAACGATCTGGGGCGGCTGGCCGTGCCGGGTTCGGTGCGCGTGCCCGAGCGCTTCACCGTCGAGCGCTATCCCACTGTGTGGCAGATGACCTCCAGCGTGCAGGCCGTGCTCGACGAGCGCGGCGGGCCACGGCGCTGGGCGGAGATTTTTGCCGCGCTGTTTCCCTGCGGCTCGGTGACGGGCGCGCCCAAGCGCAAAAGCATGGAGATCATTCGCGCGCTGGAGGGCGGGCCGCGCGGGCTTTATACCGGCGCGCTGGGCTTCATCGACCCGCGCGATGCCGGGCAAGGGCCGCTGGCGGTGTTCAGCGTGCCCATTCGCACCTTGCAGGTCGAAGACGGCGTGCAGACCACAGGGGAGACTGCCGGAACCCGCGCTTTTCAACTGGGCGTGGGCAGCGGCGTGGTGATCGACTCCGACCCCGCCACCGAGTGGCAGGAATGTTGGGACAAGCTGCGCTTCGTCACCGCGCACGATCCGGGCTTCGGTCTGATCGAAACCTTCGCCGCCGTGTGGCCCGCGCAGGCTGCGCGCATCGAGCGGCATCTGGCGCGGCTGGCGCGCTCGGCGGCGTTTTTCGCCTTTGCCTGCGACCTGCCCGCACTGCGCCAAGCCTTGGCCGAGGCGCATCGCGGCCTCGTTGCGCCTTCTGCGCCCGCACTCGCCGATGGCTGCCAGGCGTGGCAAGCCGCTTGCGCGGCGCTGGCTCCCGCGCCCTGGCGCACGCGGTTGGTGCTGCGCAAATCGGGCGCGGTCGAGATCGACGTGCAGCCCATGCCGCCCGCGCCGCAGCAACCGGTGCGGCTGCTGCGGGCCGCCGACGCGCTCGATTCGGCCGACTTGTTCCTGCGCCACAAGACCACCCATCGTGCGCGCTACGACGCCGCCTGGCGCGCCGCCGAGGCGCAGGGCGCGTTCGACCAGATCTTCTGCAACGAACGCGGCGAACTGTGCGAAGGCGGGCGCAGCTCATTGCTGCTGCGCTTGGGCGGCGCGTGGTGCACACCGGCGCTGGCAAGCGGCCTGTTGCCCGGAGTGGGGCGGCAATGGCTGATCGACCACGGCGGGGTGCGCGAGTGTGTGCTCAAACCCGATGCATTGCTCCGCGCCGAGCAAATCGCCGTGGTCAATAGTTTGCGTGGGGTTTTGGCGGCCACCTTGTGAAGCGGCGGACATTTCCGTAGGCGCCGTCATGGCACTCGACGGCGCGCAGCGGCGTGCCATGGGGACATGGCATCATCGAACCATGTCGACTTTGGCGCTCGTTTGGTTCAAACGCGACCTGCGTGTGCAGGATCACGCCGCATTGCACGCCGCCGCGCAATGCGATGCGGCGCTGGCGCTTTATGTGGTGGAGCCGGAGTGGATCGCCAGCCCGGAGTGCGATGCGCAGCATGTGCAGTTCGCGGCGGATTGCGTTTCCGCGCTGAGGGAGTCGCTGACGCAAGCCGGTCTCAGGCTGTTGGTGCGCGTGGGCGATGTGCCTCAGGTGTTCGAAGACATCCGCCGCGAGGTGCGTTTCACCCATCTGTTCAGCCACGAAGAAACCGGTCCAGGCTGGACCTATGCGCGCGACAAACGGGTGGCGCATTGGTGCCGCGAGCAAGGCGTGATCTGGCAGGAATGGCCGCAAAACGGCGTGGTGCGCCGTCTGCGTGATCGTGCGGGCTGGGCGGCCCGCTGGCAAAGGCGCATGGATGCGCCGCAGCTGCCTGTGCCGCAGGGCCTGCGCGACGCATCCAAGCCGTTGGCAGCGGGCGACTTTCCGGCCCTGCGCGATCTGCGCTTGCCCGCGGCCCGCCCCATGCCCGCTGCAGGCACGGCGGCGGCCCTGTCCACTCTGCACAGCTTTTTGCACACGCGGGGCGCGCAGTACCGGCGCGATCTGTCCAGTCCGCTCACGGCAGCGCAGGGCTGCTCGCGCCTGAGCGCGCATCTGGCCTTCGGCACGCTCTCCATGCGGCAAGTGCATCAGGCCACCGAGCAACGCATTCGCGCCTTGCAGGCCAGTGGCGAGGCGCCGGCGCGCAGCATGGTGTATCACCTGCGCGGTTTTGCCGGGCGGCTGCGCTGGCATTGCCACTTCATGCAAAAGCTCGAAGATGAACCGGGCATCGAATTCCACAACTTTGCGCGCGCCTACGACGGCTTGCGCGAGCCTGAATTCAACCCCGCGTATTTCGAGGCTTGGCGCAGTGGCAACACCGGCTTCCCGATGGTGGACGCCTGCATGCGCTGCCTCAACGCAACCGGCTGGATCAACTTTCGCATGCGCGCCATGCTGGTGAGTTTTGCCGCCTATCACCTCTGGTTGCATTGGCGCGAGCCGGGGCTGCATCTGGCGCGGCAGTTTCTCGATTTCGAGCCGGGCATTCACTGGAGCCAGATGCAGATGCAGTCGGGCACCACCGGCATCAACACCCTGCGCGTGTATTCCCCGGCCAAGCAGCAGGCTGACCATGATCCGCAGGGCGCGTTCATCCGCCAGTGGGTGCCGGAGTGGGGGACTTCGGCTTATCCGCCGCCCATCGTCGATGAGCGCAGCGCCGTCAAGCAGGCCAAAGACCGCATCTACGCCATCCGCCAAAGCCCTCAGGCGAACGATGAGGCGCTGGCGGTGCAACAGCGGCACGGCTCGCGCAAGAGCGGCCTGCCGCCCAGCGGCTCCCGCGCGCGCAAGCCGCCGGTCGCGCCACCCGCGCCACCGCGACAGCAGGAGTTGTTCGAATGAGCGCAGCGGCAAGCGGTCACAAGGGAAACAAGGCGGCTCTGGCCAGCAAACCCTGCGCGGTGTGCGGTCGCCCCATGAGCTGGCGTCGCGCCTGGGCGAAAAACTGGGAGGCGGTGCGCTACTGCTCGCAAGCCTGCCGCAAAAATCGGAACAAGGCCAAGAGCCAAGCCGGAGCGTGGCATGACAAGCCCTGATCCTGCGAGGCCGCTGCGCCATTTGGTGCTGGTGCTGGGTGATCAGCTCGACCCGCAGGCTAGCGCGTTCGACGGGTTCGACCCCATGCAGGATGCGGTGTGGATGGCCGAGGTGGCAGAAGAGTCCACCCATGTCTGGTCTTCCAAGCCGCGTATCGCTTTGTTTCTGGCGGCGATGCGCCACTTCGCGGCAGACTTGCGTGCTGCTGGCCTCGCAGTGCATTACACCGAGCTTGACGACGCCGCTAACGCGGGCAGTCTGGCTGCCGAACTGCAGCGCGCTGTGCAGCGCCTGCGCCCCGCGCAGTTGGTCATGACCCAGCCCGGCGATTGGCGGGTGCTGCAGTCGATCAAGGCCGCCGCCGCTGCGCGCGGCGTGCCGCTGGAAGTGCGCGAAGACCGGCACTTCTACGCTTCGCCCAGCGACTTTGCCGCGCACGCCCGAGGCCGCAAGCAGTTGCGCATGGAGTTTTTCTACCGCGCCATGCGCCAGCGACACGATGTGTTGATGGAGGGTGATCAGCCCTCTGGCGGACAGTGGAATTTCGATGCCGACAACCGCGAGGCGTTTCCCAAGTCCGGCCCCGGCCATGTACCCAGCCCGGCGCAGTTTGCACCAGACGCCATCACGCGCGAGGTCATCGCTGTGGTGAATCAGCGCTTCGCCAGCCATCCGGGCACGCTGGCCGATTTCGCCTGGCCGGTGACTCGGCCGCAGGCCTTGCAGGCGCTGGAGCGCTTCATGCGCGAGCGCCTGCCGCAATTCGGCCAGTGGCAAGACGCACTCTGGCCCAACGAGCCCTGGCTCTGGCATGCCCACCTTTCTGCTGCGCTCAACCTCAAGCTCCTGAATCCGCGCGAAGTGGTCGAGGCGGCGCAGACCGCTTGGCGCCAGGGGCAAGCGCCGCTGCACAGCGCCGAAGGCTTCATCCGCCAGATTCTGGGCTGGCGCGAATATGTGCGCGGCATTTACTGGACGCAGATGCCCGGCTACGCCGAGCGCAACGCGCTGGGCGCGCAGGCGCCGTTGCCCGCCTGGTTCTGGACCGGCCAGACCGACATGGCCTGCTTGCGCGACGCCCTGGCGCAAACCCTGCGCTACGGTTACGCCCATCACATCCAGCGGCTGATGGTCATCGGCCTGTATGCCTTGCTGCACGGGGTGCAGCCGCAGCAGGTGCACCAGTGGTTTTTGGCCGTGTATGTCGATGCGGTGGAGTGGGTGGAACTGCCCAACACCCTGGGGATGAGCCAGGCGGCGGACGACGGCCTGATGGCCAGCAAGCCCTATATCGCCAGCGGCAAATACATTCAGCGCATGAGCGGAGGCAGCCTGTGCGCGGCCTGCCGGTTTGACCCGGCGCAGCGTGTGGGTGCGAAGGCTTGCCCCTACACCACGCTGTATTGGGACTTTTTGCTGCGGCACGAGGCGCGCCTTGCGGCCAATCCGCGCACGGTGATGCAGGTGCGCAATCTGGCGCGGTTGTCGGCCGACGAGCGCGCACGCATCCAGGCGCAAGCCCAGTCCATCCGGGACGCGGCATGACTCTGGCAACCGAACCAGCGACGCTTTTCGAGCCGACCCTTGCGGCAGCGCAGCGCCGCCTCGCTGCGGTGCGTCCTGCAGACTACGCCCGCAGCCGCAACCATCTGGAAGGGCGCGTCACCCGGCTCTCACCGTATTTGACGCATGGCTTTCTCGGTCTGCGCGACGTGGTGCAGCACCTGTCGATGCGCCACGGCCTCGGGCTTCAGGACAAGCTGTTGCAGGAGCTCGGTTGGCGCGCCTTTTTTCAGCATGTTTGGCGTCACGAGGGCAGCGGCATTTTGCGATCGCAGCACCCCGGCCCGCTGCCAGACCGTGCTTACGCCCCCGCCTTGCCCGCGGACCTGCGCGAAGGCCGCACCGGCGTGTCGGTGATCGACCAGGCGGTGCGCACGCTCTATGCCACGGGCTATTTGCACAACCACGCGCGCATGTGGCTGGCTTCCTACACCGTGCATCTGCGCAAGGTGCACTGGCGCGCCGGGGCCGACTGGATGTTTGCGCACCTGCTCGATGGCGATCTCGTCAGCAACCACCTGTCTTGGCAATGGGTGGCGGGCACGGGCAGCTCCAAGCCCTATTTGTTCAATGCCGACAACGTGGCGAAGTACGCGCCTGCCGCCTGGCATAGCCCGGGCACCGTGATCGATGCGTCTTACGACAAGCTGAATGCGCTTGCGCTTCAACCACAAGACCTCGGCCCTGAACCCGGCGAGTTTGTCGGCGTGGCAGAACCCGCCCTGTTCTCCGAGCCGCCCGCCGGTGGGTTTTCACAAGCGGATGCGCTGGCCGTGGCCGCACGGGATGTCTGGCTGGTTCACCCCTGGGCGCTGGGGCCGGTTCCAGAAGGCAGGCTGCCGGTCGCAGTTTGCGATGCCGGTTGGCACGCGCGCTGGCCCTGGTCTGCCGCGCGTTGGCAGTTTGTGACTGCACGCATGCAGGTGCTTACGCCCGCGCGATGGTTTGGGACGACGGCCTCTTTGCTGGAGGCGCTCCAGGCGGCGCGCTCGGTGCAGGGCTGGCATAACCCGCATCTTTCCGCAGCCTGGAGCGATCTTGCTCTGGCCACGCCGCCACCGGCTTTTGCCGAGCCGACGCCGCGTTGCCGATCGTTTTCTGCGTATTGGTCGCGCGTGCAAATCCTTTCAGCGTCATCGTCTATTCAAGGAGATTTGTTTCATGAATGAGCAACCCGTTGTTTTGATTACCGGTGCGCGCGGCGGCATGGGCCGGGCGCTGAGTGCGCAGTTGCATGCGCAGGGCTGGCGCGTGGCCGCCGTTGGGCGCGACGCGACGGCGCTGGCCGATGTGCCGTCCAGCGTGCGCATTACCGCGGATGTCACCACGCCCGAGGGCGCGGCGCAGGCCATCGCGCAGTGCGCGGAGCAACTGGGCCAGACGCCGTCGCATCTGGCGCATTGCGTGGGCAGCACCCTGATCGCACCGTTGCACCGCACCAGCGCCCAGCAATGGCGCGAGGTGCTGCGCGTCAACCTCGATAGCGCTCTTTGCGTGCTCGGCGCGTGGATCGAGGCGCGCCGCGCCGCGCAACAACCGGGCGCGGCGGTGCTGGTGAGTTCGGTCGTCGCGCAGATCGGGGTGGCCAACCACGAAGCCATTGCCGCGGCCAAAGCGGGCGTGGAAGGACTGGTGCGCAGCGCGGCGGCGACCTACGCGCCGATCTGCCTGCGCGTCAACGCCGTGGCGCCTGGCATGACCGACACGCCTTTGACCGCGGGCATGCTCAAAGTGGCTGCCATGCGCGAAGGCGCGGGCAAGCAATATCCGCTGGGCGGGGTGCAGACGGCCGAGCAAATCGCCGAAGTCATGGCCTTTCTGCTGTCAGCGTCCGCCAGCCGCATCACCGGCCAGTGCATCCCGGTGGATGGGGGCTTCACCACCATCAGGCCGCTGGTGAAGTAGCGTACTTTTCAGGGCTCGCGCGATTCAGGGGGAGTTCGCAGAGGTTCTGTTTTTCGGTTTGGCCGCATACATCGCTTTGTCGGCCAGCCGCATCAGGGTGTCGGCGTCCTGCGCGTCGAGCGGGTAGGCGGAGATGCCGATGCTCATGTCGATGGGTAGTTGCACATTCGGCGCAATGTCGAACGGGGCGGCTACGGCTTGTCGCAGGCGCTGCACGCTGTTGGCATAGCCGGTCTGGACTTCGAGCGGGTTGAGGTCTTCCATCACTACGACGAATTCGTCTCCGCCCAGGCGCACCAGGAAATCGGTCTGACGCTGCACGGCCTGCAGGCGACGGGTGAGTTCGCGCAGCACGCGGTCGCCCGCGCTATGGCCCCAGGTGTCGTTGATCAGCTTGAAGCCGTCGAGATCGATCATGCCCACGGCGAACAGGCTGCCTTGCCGACGCGCGCGGGCGATGACTTCGGGCAGGTATTGCTCCAGGGCATAGCGATTGGGCAGGCCGGTGAGGGTGTCGTGCCGCGCGCGGTGCGCTTCGACGCGCTGCAGATGGCTCAGGCGCTCTTTCACGTCGAGTTCATCGAGCCCATAGCCCAGCAGGGCCGCGACCTGCTGGCACAGGGCGATGGTCTGCTCGTCGAAGGCCTGCGCCTGTGGCGAGGTGAACACCAGCACCCCCCACAGCGCGCCACCGCGCCATACGGGGGTGGCCAGGGCGGCGTGCCAGCGATAGCGCGACAGTGTGGAGTTCCAGGGCTGCATGTCCGGGTCGCGGAGCAGATCGTTGCAGACCTGCAGAGTCTGGGTATCCCAGACGCGCAGCACCAGGGGCACGCGGTTGGCGTCGTTCAGATGCACGCGAAAGTGATCGAGCTGCAGGGCGCCTTCGCCTGCGCGCGCCAGCACGCGAAAGGCGCCGCTGTCGTCCGGCCGCGCCAGCCAGGCGGCATGGAACTGGGTGTCGGTGGCGAGGGTGTCGCAGGTGCGCTGCAGCATCTCTTCTGCGCTGCGCGACTGCAGCACCACTTCGCCTTCGCTGATCAGGGCGCGGTAGAGTTTTTGCAGCCGGTCGATGCGCTCGCGCTGGCTGATGGCTTGCAGCCCGCGATCCACGCTGGCGGCCAGATTGAGCAGCCAGTCGCGCAGGCTGTCATCCATTTCGCAAGGGGCGCGCTCGGCTGTGTTGGCGCAGACCACGCGCAGCAGGGCGCACACCTGCCCTTGCGCATGCAGCGGGATGCAGGCGTCCAGCGTGCGGCCATCGCCCTGGAACTGCGGGCGGTTCTGGCCCCAGGCGCTGTCGAGCAGCGAGGTGTCCAGCACGTCCAGCGGCGCCGGGCTGGACTGCGCGGCGATCTCGAAACTTCCTGTGATGGGGTCGCGCTGCACGATGCTCAGCGGCGCTTGGCCGTCCAGCGCTGCGTAGGTGCGGCAGATCGCGGCATAGAGCGCTGCGGCATTGGGCGCACTGGTGCCAAGCTGGTTGGCTTCGGCCAGCAGGGCGTTGAGCTGGGCTTGCCGCGCGGTGCGTGCGCGTGCGGTTTCGGCCCGCGTGCGCCAATCGAGCAGTTGCAGGAACTGGAGCTGCCCGCGGCGTATCGCCACGCCGAGGTAGAGCAGATAGATGCAAACCATGGCCGCCATCGCCGTGGACAAAGAGGTTTGCACCCCCATCAGGCGCAGCGCCAGCGGCACGATGACCGAGACGACGAACAGCCCGGAAGCCCAGGCATCGAACGCCAGGCCCGCCACCGCAGCCCCGCTCACCCCAGCCAAGAAGAAGGCGACGAACGACTGCTCGATGGGGGTTGCGGGAAAGAGGGCGGCGGGAATCGCGCCCCAACTCATCCCCGTGGCCCAGGACGCGGCCCGCAGCACGCGTAGCCGCAGCGAGCGCTGCACCGGACGAAGGTTTTCCGCCGACGCCCCGCGCCAGATCAGCCAGACCAACAGCCGAATCGCCTGCAGGCCGATCATCACGCCACCCCAGACCGCATAAAAGCCGACGGGTGCGCCGCCGTGCAGAAGCGCCATGGCGATGAGCGCCACGGAGGCGTTGGTCACGGCAGAGACCGGCACCGTGGCGAGCAACAGCCGCACGCGTGCCGCAGCAATGGCGTGCGGTGCAGTCGTGATCTGGGCGTCGTGCGGCATGGGGGCGGGGTCAGTGCGCATCAATGCCAAGAAATGTAAACGGACATCCCCCTCAATTGAAGGGGCGAAGGCGACCTGCAGCGGGCGAATTGCCAACTATTGCCGCCGTAGGTGGCCTTTGATTCAGGCGGGGCGAACCTGCGCCGCAGCGTAAGGAGCAGTCGGGTGACTCGCTACTTGGTTGCGCCCTTGGTGCTTGGCCGAGTAAAGCGCAGCGTCGGCGGCTTGCATCCAGGCTTGCAGGTTGCTGAATGCCGGGGCGGCAGCGGCTACGCCGATACTGCTGCTCAGCCGCACATTGGGGTGATGCGGCAGCCGCAGCGTCAGCAACTCGGTGCGGATGCGCTCGGCGATGCCCAGCGGGTCGGGCTGGCCGGTGTTCTGGCACAGCACCGCAAACTCGTCGCCGCCGTAGCGACCGGCGCAGTCTTCTTCGCGGATGCAGTCGCGGATGAGTTGCCCCACTGCGCGGATGGCGTCGTCTCCGGCCGTGTGGCCGTAGGTATCGTTCACCTGCTTGAAGTGATCCACATCGATCATCAGCAGACAGGCCGGCTGCCCCACGGCCTGAAAAAGCTGCAGCGCGGCGTCGGCCTGCTGCTGCCAGTGGTCGCGGGCGAACAGACCGGTTTGCGCATCGGTGCGGCGCAGTTGTTCCAGCAGCTTGTTCTGCCGCGACACGGTGCGAATGAGCCGGTAGCTGCCGATGCTGCTCGACAGGGTGTGCACCACCAGCAGCGGCAAGGTGCAGGCAACGATCAGCAGCGAGCTTTCCAGCTGAACCGGTGGGCGCAGAATTAACGCGGTAAGCACTGCCGCGCCAAACAGCCCCGGCAGCGAGATCAGCCACAGGCGGCGCATGCCGCTGCTGAGTTTGTCGAAGGTGGTGACGGTGACCAGCACCACGCTGGGCAGCAGGTTGAAATGCATCAACGCCACCCACATGCCGGCGATGGCCGAGTCGATCAGCAGGTTGTGTTTTTCAGCGCGGTAGCTGTCGGTGCTCAGCCGCGCGCGCAGCAGGGCGATCTGCGGCCACAGCAGGCAGCTTGCGATCATCAGCGCCCAGCGCCACGGGTGCGCGTGCTGTTTGATCAGCACCCCGGCTATCGCCAGCCCGCCCAGCCCCATGCCGACCACGCGCAGCGGGTAGATGCGGCGATAGGTGCTCTGTTTGAAGGCGTCTTGTCGGGAGGTGGAGTAGGGCATGGCGGCAACACGCGACAACATGCCGCATCGTTGCCGCCGAGTTTACAGCCCGAAGTAAGTCTCGCGAACCGCGTCGCTGGCTTCGAGTTCGGCCCGCGTGCCCGAGAGTCGCACCTTGCCGTGATCGATCAGATAGCCGCGGTCGGCCAGTTCCAGGAAGGCCACGTTCTGCTCGGCGATGAGCAGGGCGGTGCCCGCGCCGATGCTGGTCTTGAGCACTTCGATGACCTGCTTGACGAACACCGGTGCCAGGCCCGACGACGGCTCGTCCATCAGCAGCAGCTTGGGCTCGGAGATCAGCACCTTGGCGATGCCCAACATCTTGCGCTGCCCGCCCGACAGCGTGCCCGCCGCGTCGCGTCGCTTGGCGGCCAGATCGGGGAACAACGCGAACAACTGCTCCTTGCGTTTGCGAATCTGCGCATCGCTCAGAAAGTAGCCGCCCAGGGCGATGTTCTCGTCGATCGACAGGGTGGGAAATACCCCGAGTTCCGACATATAGGCCATGCCGCGGCGAATGCGCTGATCGGGTGCGAGGCGGTCGATGCGTTCGCCCTCGAAGGCAATCTCGCCCCGCCAGCACGGCAGCAGCCCGATGAGGGTGCGCAGCAGGGTGGACTTGCCCGCGCTATTGGCGCCGAGCAGCAGCACCGTCTCGCCGGGCATCACCTCCAGATCGACGCCCCAGAGCACTTGCAGCGCGCCATAGCCGGTCTGCACATCGCGTAGCGAAAGCAGGGCGGCGCTTGTATTGGATGCGCTCATGCTTCGCCCCCGAAGAATGCGGCCACGACTTCCGGGTGGCGCGAGGCGGCGTCGAGCGAGCCCTCGAACAACATGCGCCCGGCCCCGAGCACGATGACACGCTGGGTGATGCTGCCGAGAAACGCCATCAGATGCTCCACCACGATGAGGGCGATGCCGCGCTGCGACAGCTTGCGCAGCAGCTCGGCAATGCCGCCCAGCTCGGCCGGGTTGAGCCCGGCGCCGATTTCATCGACCAGCAGCAACTTCGGCCCCGTGGCCAGTGCGCGCCCCAGATCGAGCAGCTTTTGCTGGTTGACCGTGAGCGAGCCCGCCAGCTTGTCGGCCTGCTTGTCCAGCTCGATGTCGTGCAGGATGGCGTTAATGTCCACCGCGCCCGCGGCATGGCCGAAGTGCGCGGCCACTTCAATGTTCTCGCGCACCGTCATATCGCGAAAGGTCTTGGGCACCTGAAAAGTGCGGTTGATGCCGAGCTGCGCCAGCTTGTGCATCGGCACCTTGTGCACCGGCTTGCCGTTGAACGCAATACTGCCACTGTCGGCGCGGTACAGGCCCGAGATGAGATTGATGGTCGTGGTCTTGCCTGAACCATTGGGGCCAACCAGGCCGACGATCTCGCCCGGCGCGAGGCTGAAGCTCACGTCGTTGAGCACCACATGGCCGCCGAAGCGCTTGTTCACGCCCTGCAGCTGAAGGAGGGTTTCAGAAGACACGCACGCCCCTCCGCGTCAACAGCGACAGCACGCCGCCGGGCATGAACAACACCAGCAGCACGATGAGCCCGCCGTAGATCAACTGGAAATACTGCGGCTCTGAGATGCCGATCGCCGAATACAAGCTGTAAAGCACTCCCGCGCCGATGATGGGGCCGATGACCGTGCCCACCCCGCCAAACAACGAGAACACGATGGCGAACACCGAAATCTGCAAGGTGAACACCGCTTCGGGATAGAACACCGACAGATTCCACGCATAGGCCCCGCCGGCCAAGCCAGCCACGCCAGCCGAAATCAGCCAGGTGATGAGCCGGGCGCGCACGATGTTGATGCCGACCATGGACGCGCTCACCGGGTCTTGCTTCATGGCGCGCAGCCCCATGCCGAAGGCCGAGACGCGAAAGTAGGCGGCCAGCGCCGTGGCCAGCACCAGCACCGCCAGCATGGTGTGATAGCTCGCAGAGGGCGCATACACCTGTTCGATTTTCAGCCCGTAAGGCCCGCCGGTGATGTCGGCCAGATTGGTGTTGGAGACGACGAAATACAGAATCTGCGACGCCGCCAGGCTGGCGATGGAAAAGTAAGCGCCTGAGAGCCGCAGCAGCGGCCCGAGAATCAGCCCCATCACCACCGCAGCGAGCCCGCCTCCCACCACGCACAGCAGCACCGGCAGACCGCTGTGCAGCACCAGCAGCGAGGTGGCATAAGCGCCGCAGCCAAAAAAGCCCACATAACCGAAGGGCAGATAGCCGGTAAAGCCATAGAGCAGATTGAGACCCTGCGCGAGCACGATGAAGGTCATCAGCGTGAACAGCAGCGATTCGTTGCCGTAGACATGCGGCAGAAACAGGAACACCGCAATCAGCAAGGCCAGCACGATGAGCCCCGGTCGCCAGCGTTGTAGCAAAGAATGTTCAGACACTGCGCACCGCCTTTCCGAGCAGGCCCGTGGGGCGGATGAGCACGATCACCAGCAAGAGCACATAAGGCACGAGGTTGGACCAGGAGGAGTAATAGGTCTGCATCAACATCGTGCCCAGCCCGAACACCAGGCCGCCGATGATGGTGCCCAGCGGGTTGCCCAGCGAGCCGATGATGACGATGGCGAACGAGGTGGTGGTGAGGCTGTCGCCCAGATCGGGCGAAACCGAGCCGAGCAGGTAGGGCAGAAACACCCCGGCGACACCGGCGAGCGCCAGCCCGGCCACGAAGGCCAGCACCGAGACCTTGTTCACGTTGATGCCGGTGGCCAGCGCTTCTTCGCGGCTGGCCATGATGGCGCGGGTGGCGTAGCCCAGCCGGGTGCGGGTGAAATACAGCCACAGCGCCACGATGGCGGCGATGCTCACTCCGGCAGCCCACCACCAGCTGTCCGGAAACTCCTGCCCAAATACCCCAAGATTGCCCGAGCCCAGCGCCTCGCTGGGCAGCGAACGCTGATCGGCGCCGAAGCCCAGCCCGGTGAGTGCTTCGAGCATCTGCCCCACGCCGAAAAACAGAATGAACGACAGCATTTCCGGGTCGCCGCTGCGCTGCAGTCGGGGCACCACGGCGTAATAGAGCGGATAGCCGATGACGATGGCGGCCACGATCACCGTCGGCACGCCCCACAGCGGGTTGAAACCGAAGTGGCGCGACACCAGCCAGGCGGCATACGCGCCCAGCACGATGAACTGCCCATGCGCCAGATTGATGATGCGCATGACGCCAAAGATCAGGTTCAGCCCGATGCCGATCAGGCTGAAATAAATGCCATACAGAATGCCGCCGATGATGGCGTATTCAAGCAGTTCCACGCGCCCTCCCTGAGCTGCTTTTGGTGGATTAGTCGAAGGAAGCGGCGCACAGGCTGCACCTGCCGCGCCGCTTTGTCACCCGGCTTGTCGTGCTTACGGCTTGGGCGCGGGATACACCGCCTTGCCGGTCGCCTTGTCTTGCGGATAGACCACGACCACGTCGAGCTTGCCGTCCTTGGGCTGTAGTTGCGCCACCGGGAAGGGCTGGCCGAGCTGGGCGCCGTTGGCGTTGACGTCGAAGGGGCCGAGCAGGGTGGTGGTCTTGCCCGACATGTCCATGACGGCCTGATGGAAGGCGAGCTGGTCGAACTTGGGCGCGGTGTCGAGCATGTGCTGCACGATCAGCCCGGTGTTGTAGCCCGAGCAATCGAGGAAGTTGGGCTCTTTTTTCATGGCCGTCTTGAAGGCATCGACGAACTGCTGGGTGTTCATGCCGTAGCTCACCTTGTCGTACTTCACCAGCGGCGGAGTCGGGTAGGTGTAGGTATAGGCCAGCGCCTTTTCACCCACGTTCTTGGTCAGCAGCGACAGCAGTTGGCCCGGAAAGATGGTGAAGGTCATGGGGAAATGCAGCCCGCTCTGGTGCAGCGCCTTAAGGAAGGCGATGTCGTTGGGCGCATAGCCGAACTCCAGCACCGCCTCGGGCTGGGTGGCGGCGATGGTGTGCAGCAGGATGGTGTAGTTCGACTCGCTGGTGGGCACGCCGTGGTCATACACCGGCTTGATGCCGGCCTTGGCCAGCACGTCCTTGAGGGTGGCGGCCTGAGAGGCGTCGAAGTCGTTGGCGCTGTAGACGATGGCCACGCGCTTGATCTTCTGCTGCACCAGATAGTTGGCCAGCGGCACCGGCCACACCGTGCTCGACGGAATGCTTACATCGGCGAGATAGTTGGTGGGCTTGGTAAAGAAGTTGGCGCCCGAGCCGGTCGGGTCGATCAGCAGCATGTGGTGCTCGGCGGCCAGCGGCACGGCCACCGAGGTGAGCACCGAGCCGAAATCGGCCACGAGCACATCCACCTTGTCTTGCGTGATGAGCTGGTTGTAGAGCGTGGTCGCGGTGGAGGTGGAGCTTTGGTCGTCGTAGGCGACGAGCTTGACGGGAATCTTTTTGTTGAACGCCTTGACGAACACGCCGCCCTCTTTGTTGATGGCGTCGGCCCAATACTTCAGGCCTTCATACTGGCCTTGCGAGGCGACGGCGAAGGGGCCGCTGCTGGCGTAGAGCGTGCCGATCTTGATCTGCGACGGAGCCGCCGCAGCGTGGGCGGCAACGGCCGTGGCACTCAAAGCCAGACCGGCTGCGAAGTGACGCAGAATTTTTTTGGATGTGCGAATGGACATGAGAGTCTCCAGAGGATGAAACTGAACCGACGCGTGCTTGGCGCGTCTTCGAAATGTCATGATTCATTCTCGGTCTGGACTTTGCGCAAAGCGGTGAACAAGTGCGTTGATTTGAAACTGGACGTGTCTTTGGCGCCCGGGCGTTTTTTTGAGGGCGCAAAAAAAGCCCGGCTGGGCCGGGCCTGGAAGGGCTGCTTGGATTATTTCGCCGCGACGAGTTTGCGGATTTTCGCCACCTCGTCCGCGCTGACGTTCGGCGCGTCGTTGCCCCAGCTGCTGCGCACATAGCTGGCGATTTCGGCCACTTGCGTGTCGCCCAGCGTGGCGCCCAGATCGGGCATGGCCATGGGCGTGGGGTTGCCTTTGGTCTCGACCGTATGTCCGCCGTGCAGCATCATGCGAATGGTGTTGATCGGGTCGGGCGTGTTGACCGTGGGGTTGAGCGCCAGAGCGGGGAACACATTGGGAATGCCCTGGCCCTGCGCCTGATGGCACATGGCGCAATGCGCCGCGTACAGCGGGCCGCCGGCCCGGGCAACAGCGGTCATCACCGGGGTTTGCGGCTGGTTGATCGCGGCATTCGGGTGGATGGGCGACAACGATTTGAGGAACACGGCAATCGCTTCCAGATCGCCGTCATTCAGGTGCTGGGTGCTGTCGTGGATCACATCGGTCATGCTGCCGACAATGGTGAAGTTAGCGGTGCGCCCGGTCTTGAGCAGTTGCACCAGTTCGGCTGGGGTCCAGCGGCCCAGACCGTCGGACTGGTCGCCGCGCAGATTGGCCGCGTACCAGTTGTCGATGCGCGCGCCAGAGAGATACAGGCTGCCATCCGCCCCGCCGGGCGCCAGCGCCTTTTCCTGCAGAAACGGGCCGCGCGGGGTATGGCAGGCGCCGCAGTGCCCCAGTCCTTCAACGAGATAAGCGCCGCGGTTCCACTGCGCGGTCTGCTTGGGGTCGGGTTTGTAAACGCCGTCGCGGGCGAACAGCCAGTCCCACACCGCCAGCGGCCAGCGCATGTTCAGCGGCCAGGGAATGTCTTCGGGCTTGTTGGCCTGCGCCACCGGCTGCACGCCGTGCATGAAATAGGCGTAGAGCGCACGCATGTCCTGCGGTTCGATGCGGGCATACGAGGGGTAAGGCATGGCCGGGTAGAGGTAGCCCAGGCGCGGCGACTTGCCGTGGCGCACGGCTTCGTCGAACTGCGCGAAAGTCCAGTTGCCGATGCCGTCCTTCTTATCCGGCGTGATGTTGGGCGAGTACACCTTGCCGATGCCCATGGGCAGATTCATCGGCAGGCCGCCGGCAAAGGGCTCGCCTTTCGGCGCGGTGTGGCAGGCGATGCAATCGCCGGCACGGGCCAGATAGGCGCCGCGCATCACTTCGGGGTCGTTCGGGGTGGGCTGCGCGGCAAAGGCGGCCTGGGCCTGCAGGCCCAGCGCGCAGCCCGCAAGCAGGGTCAAAAGAGGTAAACGCATTGAGAGTCTCCTGGTTGGAATGGGGGCGGTGCGAATCGCATCTCTTTTTTCTGTTGCACTGCAGTATGGTTCAACAATCGCCTCAGTGCAAACCCGTAGCATCCGATTCTCGGTAGTTTGCACACCAACGGTTGCGGCTGTAGCAGGTGGGTACAGCGGGATGACGCAAAATTGCCGTTCTTACTCCAACGTCACAATTCCAAAAAGAGCCCGCCATGAATGATTCCCAGGTCCACGTCGTCTCGCATCCGCTGGTGCAGCACAAGCTCACGCTGGCGCGCAGCCAGGACACCACCACCGACAACTTCCGCCGACTGGTGCGCGAAATCGCCGCCATGCTGGCCTATGAAGCCACCCGCGATCTGCCCACGGAATTGGTCGAGGTGACCACGCCGGTGGCGCAGTGCCGCATGCCCATCCTCGCGGGCAAGAAGCTGTGTCTGGTGTCCATCCTGCGGGCGGGCAACGGCATGCTCGATGGCATGATCGACCTGCTGCCCAACGCCCGCGTCGGCCACATCGGCCTGTACCGCGACCCGGCCACGCTGGAGCCGGTGGAGTATTACTTCAAGGTGCCCGAAGACATGGCCGAACGCCTGGTGATCGTGGTCGATCCCATGCTGGCCACCGGCAACTCGGCCGCCGCCGCGCTCACCCATCTCAAGCGCGCCGGAGCGACGTCGCTCAAGCTGGTGAACCTGCTGGCCGCGCCCGAAGGGGTGCGCACCGTGCGCACCGCTCACCCGGACGTGCCCATCACCCTGGCCGCCATCGACGAGCGGCTCAACGACCACGGCTACATCGTGCCGGGTCTGGGCGACGCGGGCGACCGCATTTTCGGCACCAAGTAAAAACCGGGGCAGCGGTCGGCATACGCCGGAGCTCAAGCCCGATCCCACCCACTCTCAATCCAAGGCGGAGCGCAATATGGCCGATGGTTACTTTCCTAAATGGCAACTCAAGACCAGCGGGGTGATCGCCCCGGATGAACGCCTGCCCGGGCCGCAGACCCTGGTGATGGGGCTGCAGCATGTGGTGGCCATGTTCGGCTCGACGGTGTTCGCGCCGCTGCTCATGGGTTTCAGTCCCAATATCGCGATTTTGATGAGCGGCATCGGCACGTTGATTTTCTTTCTGGTCGTCGGCGGGCGAGTGCCGAGTTATCTCGGCTCGTCGTTTTCGTTCATCGGCGTGGTCATCGCGGCCAGTGGCTATTCGGGCAGCGGGGCGAACCCGAATATCGGTGTCGCGCTGGGCGGCATCATCGCCTGCGGCGTGGTGTATGCGGTGATCGGTCTCATTGTCATGGGCGTGGGCGTGAAATGGATCGAGCGGCTCATGCCGCCGGTGGTGACCGGCTCGGTGGTCGCGGTGATCGGGCTGAATCTGGCGCCCATCGCCATCAAGAGTCACGGCGCGAGCAACTTCGACGACTGGATGGCGCTGATCTCCTTCGTCAGCATCGGTCTGGTGGCGGTTTACACCCGCGGCATGGTGCAGCGGCTGCTCATTCTGGTGGGTTTGTTGATCGCCAGCGTGATTTACGCCGTGCTCACCAATGGCCTGGGACTGGGCACGCCGATGGACTTCTCCGGCTTGACCAACGCCGCCTGGTTCGGCATGCCGACGTTCGCCACGCCCGAGTTTCAGCCCAAGGCGATGACGCTGATCGTGCCCGTCGTGGTCATTCTGGTGGCGGAGAACCTGGGCCACATCAAGGCCGTCACCGCCATGACCGGCCGCAACCTCGATCGCTACATGGGCCGCGCCTTTCTCGGCGACGGTCTCGCCACGATTGTTTCGGGTTCGGCCGGCGGCACGGGGGTGACGACCTATGCCGAGAACATCGGCGTGATGGCCGCGACCAAGATCTACTCCACGCTGATTTTCGCCACCGCCGCGGTGATTGCCATTGTGTTTGGCTTCAGCCCCAAATTCGGCGCGCTCATTCACCTCATTCCGCCGCCGGTGCTGCGCGGCGTGGCCATTGTCATTTTTGGCTTAATCGCGGTTTCCGGCGCGCGCATCTGGGTGGACAACAAGGTGGACTTCTCCGACAGCCGCAACCTCATCATCGTGGCTATCACCCTGATGCTGGGCACGGCAGACTTCACCCTCAAGTTCGGCGACTTCGCACTGGGCGGCATCGGCACGGCGACCTTCGGCGCCATCCTGCTCTACGCCTTGCTGGGCCGCGGGCAGCCGAAAAACGATGAGCAGGACAAACTGATGGACGCGCTTGAATGAATTGTTGCCACTTTGACATCCATTGACCCGCAGGGCGCTGGCGCTGCGGTGCAATAGAGGTCTTTGAACAACCCGGAGGCTTCCGCATGGATATTCAGACCATCGATCAGCAGTATCAGCAATTGCAGAGCGAGGCGCAGCAGGTCGGGCAGCAGTTGCAGGCGCTGGCCGCCAAGCTGCAGACGGCGGCCCAGGGCGGCAACCAGGACGCGCGCGAATGGTTGCTCGATCTGCGCGAAGTCGCGCTGGGCGTGCAGGCCGAGCAGCAGCAAATGGGGCAAGTGCTGCAGGCCATCCACGGCATGTGGCAAAACCAGGCGCAGCAGATGCAGGCGATGCCGGCCGCCATGCAGCCGGGCTATATGCCTCAGGGCATGATGGCGCAGAACTCGGCCATGCCCATGCAGCAGCAGGGCGGCGGCATCATGGGCGCGCTCGACGGTTTTCTCAATTCCGGCTTTGGCCGCGCGATGGAAATGGGCGCGGGTATGGGGCTGGGCGACGATCTGATCAACAAGATTTTCTGAGCGGCCCAAACAGAACGCTCAAACCAGCCCGTCGAACAGCAGTACGTCCACCAAATCGCCAGCCTGTGCGGTGCTCTGCTCATGGTGCAGCACGATCAGACCGTGCGCTTGCGACATGGAGCTGAGCACGCCCGATCCCTGGTTGCCGATGGCGCTCACCTGCCAGCGGCCATCGGGCAAAGGGGTGAGCAGGCCGCGCTGGTATTCGGTGCGGCCGGGTTTTTTGCGCAGGGTTTGCGCGCTGACGGCGCGCAGCATCGGCTGCGGCTGCGGGCTGGCGCCCATGCAGTGCAGCAGGGCAGGGCGGACGAAGGCGTAGAACGTCACCATCACCGCCACCGGATTGCCCGGCAAGCCGAACAGCCAGGCGCTGTGCGCACCCGCGCGCAACTGGCCGAAAGCCAGCGGACGGCCCGGCCGCATGGCGATGCGCCAGAACACCACTTCGCCCACATTCGCCAGGGTGCTGCGCAGGTAGTCGGCCTCGCCCACGCTCACGCCGCCGGAGGTGATGACCACATCGGCGCATTCGGTCGCGGTGCGCAGCGCGGCCTCTACCGCCTGCGGGTTGTCGGCCACCACGCCGAGGTCGATGACTTCGCAGCCCAGACGTTCCAGCATGCCCCACAGGGTGTAGCGGTTGCTGTCATAAACGCAGCCGGGATCGAGCGGCTGGCCGACCGAGCGCAGCTCGTCTCCGCTGGAGAAGAAGGCCACGCGCAGCTTGCGGCGCACCGAGACTTCGGCCATGCCCAGCGAGGCCATCAGACCCAGATCGGCGGGGCGCAGCACCTTGCCTGCGGGCAGGGCCGCTTTGCCGCGCGCCAGGTCTTCGCCTCGCAGGCGGCGGTTGTCGCCGGGCCGCACCAGGCCGGGCGGGAAAATGACCTGATCGCCTTCGACGCGGCAAAACTCCTGCGGCACCACGGTGTCGCAGCCTGCGGGCATCACCGCGCCGGTCATGATGCGCACGGCGCTGCCCGCCGGCGCTTCGCCGCTGAAGGCATGACCGGCGAGCCCGCGTCCGGCGACCGAAAGCACGGTGTCGCCTTGCGCTGCGAGATCGGCGCCGCGCAGGGCGTAACCGTCCATCGCCGAGTTGTCGTGGGCGGGCACGTCGATGGGCGAAATGATGTCCTGCGCCAGCACCCGGCCGAGTGCCGCGCGCACCGCCAGGCGCTCGTTGGCCTGTACCGGCTGCATGCTGGCCTGAATGACCGCCAGCGCCGCGTCCACCCGAAGGGCGTTGGGGTCGTAGCCGCTGACGCAGGAAATGATGTGCTGCAGATCGAATGAAGGGGTCATGGTGAAACGTCGGCGTCCAGCCGCTGCAGGTCGTCCGGGGTGTTGATGTTTTCGAAGGCTCGGGTGTCGTCGAAGTCGACGATGGCCGTGGGGTGCTGCGCGGTCCAATGCTCGATCTTGCGCCCGCCGGATTGAAGGAAGGCGCCCAGATCGTCGCGCAGACTGGCCTCCATCAGGCAGAACACGGGCTGCAGCCGCCCTCCCGCGCGGGGCAACGCGATGCGCGCAGAAGACTTCAGCAGCGCTGTTCCCAGACGCGCGGCCAGATCGGTGGGCAACAGCGGCGAATCGCAGGGGGCGGTGAGCAGATACGGCGTGACACACGCTTGCAGTCCAGCGAGAAAGCCGGCCAGCGGCCCCGAAAATTCGTCCGGCGCGGCATCGGTCAACACCGGCAGGCCCCAGCCGCGATAGACCTCGAGGTGGCGGTTGGCGTTGAGCAACACCGTGCCCACCTGGGGCCTGAGCCGCTGCAGCACTTGCCGTGCCAGCGGCTGGCCGCGCCAGGGCTGAAGGCCTTTGTCCACCCCGCCCATGCGGCTGCCGCGGCCCCCGGCGAGAATCAGGCCGGTGATGTCGACGACGGCGATGGCGTGAGGCATCTCAAAACCTCTCGCGCTCGCCCGGTTCGCGCACCTGTTGTGTGGCGTGAGAGGCGTCGGCCCAGCGCACCGGGCCTTTCATGATGGACACCACCAGGCAGCCGATGCCCACGGTGAACACCAGCGTGGCGTCGAACAGGCTCATGCCGATGCAAAAAATATCGATCAGATCGCGGGTGGGCTGCGGGTCGCCGTTCACCAGACCGGGCTGATAGCCGGTCTTGATCCACGCGCCAATGATCCAGGGCAGACTCACGCCGATGACGTAGGCCGGAATCAGCCAGCGGGTGAGCACCCGCTCAAGGCCGGGTGCGCCGAGCGGGGTGCGGGGAGGAGTGACGGGGCTTGCAGGCATGCCCCGGATGCTACAGCCGCGCGCCGCCGGGCGTGTGGTGTTGATGCTCGAAACGCTGCTGGCAGGCGGTGCAACGCAGCACGGTGGGCTCGGCCAGCAGCCGGGCGGGCTCGATGTCCGCGCCGCAGTCGATGCAGATGCCGAAGTCAGGCGTATCCAGACGCTGTAGCGCGCTGTCGATGGCGGCAAGCTCGGTGGCGTCGCGCGCGGTCGAGGCGATTTCCACCGCGTCCATCGATTCGACCACGGCCTCATCGTCGGTTTCGCCGCGGTGGCTGCGCACCGCCAGCGTGCCCTCGTCGCTGATGGACTCGTCCCGGAGGTCGGCCAACATCTGGACGCGGCGTTGCTGCAGTTTGTCGCGCAGGGTATTGCGCAGGTCAGTGGCGAGGCTCATGTCGTTCTCCTTGTTGTGCTGATGCAGCAGATGATGCGCCTATTGTGGAAGGTCGGAGCGGGCACCGGCTTGCGTTGGCGCAACACATCATTCACTGTGCATGAATTGCCGCAGACGGAAACCGAGCAGTCGCAGCGTAGCGAAATACAGCACGGCGGCCACGGCCAGCAGGCCCAGCCCCATGCCCAGCCGCAGCAGGTCGCCATGCGCCCGGTCCCACGGCAGGGCGACGGCGCCCCACAACATCACCCCGCCCAGCGGCAGTTGTGCCAGAGCCACCTTGAGCGCATACCGCCCCCAGCCCGGTTGCGGCTGAAACATGCCGCGTCGGCGCAGCCCGCGAAACAGCAGGCTGGCATTGAGCAGCGCGCCCACGGAGATGGCCAGCGCTAGTCCAGCATGCCCCAGCCACGGCACGAACAGCAGGTTCATCAGCTGGGTGCACACCAGCACCACCAGGGCGATTTTCACCGGGGTGCGCAAGTCTTGCCGGGCATAGAAGCCGGGGGCCAGAATCTTGACGCCAATCAACGCGATCAGGCCGATGCCATAAGCCCGCAGTGCGCTCGTCGTGGCCAGCACATCCGCATGGTCGAAGCGGCCGTAGTTGTAAAGCATCGATACCAGCGGCTGGGCGAAGATCAGCAGCGCAATGGCGCTGGGCAGCGCCAGTACCAGGGTGAGGCGCAGCCCCCAGTCGAGCAGGGTGCTGTACTTGGCCACGTCTTGCGTAGCGCTGGCGCGCGACAGGCTGGGCAGCAGCACCGAGCCCAGCGCCACGCCGAGAATGGCGGTGGGGAATTCCATCAGCCGGTCCGCATACGCCAGCCAGGACACGCTGCCCGCTTGCAGGTGCGACGCGATCTGCGTGTTGATGACAATGGACACCTGCGCCACCGAAACCGACAGGCTCGCGGGCAGCATCTGCTTGACCACGCGGTGCACGCCCTCAGAGCGCCAGGCCTTGAGAAAGCTCAGCCGAAAGCGTGGCACCACGGCGTATTTGCGCAGCGCCGGCCATTGCACCGCCAACTGCGCCACCCCGCCGATCATCACCCCGATCGCCAGGGCGAAAATGGGCGGATGCACCAGTTTGTGAAACGCCACTGCGGCGCCGATGATGGCCAGGTTGAGCAGCGCCGGGGTGACCGCGGGCACCGCGAAGTGCTTCCAGGTATTGAGAATGCCTGCGCTGAGCGCCACCAGCGAAATCAGCCCCGCGTAGGGAAACATCAGCCGTGTCATCCAGACGGCCGCGTCAAACGCTTCGGGATGCAGGCCGGACGCTGTGAGCCACACCAGCACGGGCGCGAGTAGCACGCCGACAAGGCTGATCCCCGCGAGTATCCACAGCAAGGCGGTGGACACCTGATCGATCAGCTCCTGCGTCTGCTCTTCCGTCTGGGTCTGCCGCGTCTGCGACAACAGGGGCACGAAGGCCTGCGAAAACGCGCCCTCGGCAAACATGCGGCGCAGCAGATTGGGCAGGCGAAACGCCACGTTGAACGCGTCCGTCCAGGCGCTGGCGCCGAAATAAGTCGCCACCATGATTTCCCGCACCAGGCCGGTGATGCGCGAGGTCAGTGTGAGCAAAGAGATGGTGGAGGCGGCCTTGAGCAGATTCACCGGGCAGCATTATAGGAATGTGCAGGCCTTGGCCTCGAAAGAGGCTGGCACCCCGCCATTTTTTGTCTATAATGGTCGGTTTCCCGAGCAGGCAATACAGAAGGATTTCAACTATGGCAACCAAAGCCGCAGCCAAAAAGAAGAGCGTTCGCACCCCGTCGGGTCGCAAACGCGCGCGTCAATCCGTCAAGGCCAACGCCGCCAACACCGCGCTGCGTTCGCGTTTTCGCACGGCTGTGAAGTCGGTTCGCAAGGCCATCGCCGCTGGCGATCACGCCAAGGCGATGGAAGTGTTCAAGACCAACGCCCCGGTGCTGGACTCGATCGCCGACAAAAAGATTTTCCACAAGAACACCGCAGCGCGTCACAAGAGCCGCCTGAACGCGGCGATCAAGGCGCTGGCCTCCTCTGCCGCTACCGGCGCCGCGGCCTGATTTGCCTTGCCTGCTCTGGTCGGCCTCTGGGTTGACCAAAAGATTGACCACAAAAAAGCCCGCATCTGCGGGCTTTTTTGTGTGCGCCTATGTCTTCAAGTCAGCGCGGGGGCGGGAAGTACTCAAGCGGTTTGGAACACGCGCTGCAGCGTTTCGCGCGCCGTTTGCAGGTCCTCTACCTCGGCATCCATTTCAGCGTCAATTGCGGCGGCTTGCGTCAGGCAGGCTTCAACCACGTCGAGCTGGTTGTCGCGGGCGAAGTTGAGCAGAAAATCAAACGCCATGGGCTCGATATCACGCAGCGACTCGCTCACCACCAAGCAACGCACGCCGTCCACCAAGGTGGGCACGCAATAGGGCGAGTAACCGAGGTGGGCTTCTTTGCGGCACAGACCGACGGGACGAAAGCGGGCCATCAGGCCTGCCAGGCGTTCTGCCCAGTCGCTCGGGCGGAAGGTGCGTCCCTCGGTGGTGACGCCGCGAATGAAAATTTCTCTGGGTTTGACCAGTTCTAGGGAGTGTGGAAAGGCGCTCATGGCTGTGAATCCTTGAAGAGGCAGTTTTGCTGCGGTGCCGCAATTATGCTGCAATGCAGTATTACCGGGTAAACCCGAACGGTGATTCTGTGTTGCAGTTGCAACAAATGCTCCGGGCTGCCTGAGTTCAGCTGTCATGCGCCGATCTCTATAATTTCACTTTGCCCCCGGAGGCGCAGTGCTTTTTTATGCCTTGCCCGCCGGGTTTGCTTTTTTTGCAAAGGAGAAATGACCATGCCCTCTCATGTGATGAACACCTATGCGCGGCTCCCCATTGCCCTGGCGCATGGCGAGGGGGCGTGGGTGTGGGATACGCAGGGCAAACGCTATCTGGACGCGCTGTCGGGCATCGCAGTCAACACGCTGGGCCATGCGCATCCGAGGCTGGTCGCCGCACTGACCGATCAGGTGGGCAAGCTGATCCACACGTCCAATCTGTATCAGATTCCCCTGCAGGAGCAGTTGGCCGACCGTTTATGCGCCTTGGGCGGCATGGACACGGCGTTTTTCTGCAACTCGGGGCTGGAAGCCAACGAAGCGGCGATCAAGCTGGCGCGTTTGCACGGTCACAACAAAGGGATCGACCGTCCGGAAATCGTGGTGTTCGAACGGGCGTTTCATGGGCGCTCGCTGGCCACGCTCTCGGCCACAGGCAATCCCAAAGTGCAAAAAGGCTTCGAGCCGCTGGTCGAAGGTTTCGTGCGCGTGCCGCTGAACGACGCCTCGGCCTTGCAAAGCGTGGCCGAGACGCACCCCAATGTCGTGGCGGTATTCATCGAGGCGATTCAGGGCGAGGGCGGCATTCAACCGGCGCACGCTGATTTCTTGCGCGCTGCGCGCACGCTATGCGATCGTCACGGTTGGTTGCTGATGATCGACGAAGTGCAATGCGGCACGGGGCGGACCGGCAAATGGTTCGCCCATCAGTGGGCCGGGGTGAGTCCCGACGTGATCGCCATGGCCAAGGGGCTGGCTTCGGGCGTGCCCATCGGCGCCATTCTGGCGCGCGGGGCGGCCGCGACCACTTTCGGCCCCGGACAGCATGGCACCACGTTTGGCGGCAATCCGCTGGCCTGCCGTGCCGCGCTGGAAACCCTCGCCGTGATCGAAGACGATGGCCTTTTGGCCAACGCGCAGGCGCGCGGTGAGCAGATTCAGCATGCGCTGCGTCATGCGTTTGCCGGCCATGCTGGCGTGGTGGAAGTGCGCGGTCAGGGTCTGATGATCGGCATCGAGCTCGACCGGCCGGCCGGTGCGCTGGTAGGGCGGATGCTGGAGCGCGGGGTGTTGCTCAACGTCACGCAGGAGCGGGTTGTCCGCCTGTTGCCACCGCTGATCTTCACCCAGGAGCAAGCTGACGCGCTGGTGCAGGCGCTGGTTCCCGCGGTGCTTGATTTTTTGCAGGACGCGCCCGCGAAATAAGACACACCAAAGACATCCAAGGAGGCTGTGATGAAAACCACGCTGCGGCACTATCTGCAATTTTCCGACCTGAACCGCGAGGAGTACGACTACGTCTTCGCGCGCGCCGCGCTGATTAAGGCCAAGTTCAAGCGCTACGAACCGCACCAGCCCTTGGTCGATCGCACCCTGGCGATGATTTTCGAGAAGCACTCCACCCGCACCCGGTTGAGCTTCGAGGCCGGCATGCACCAGCTCGGCGGCGCGGCCATCTACATCAATACCCGCGATAGCCAGTTGGGCCGTGGCGAGCCCATAGAAGATGCGGCGCAGGTGTTTTCGCGCATGGTCGATCTGGTGATGATTCGCACCTATGGTCAGGAGATCGTCGAGCGTTTCGCCGCGTATTCGCGCGTGCCGGTGATCAACGGCCTGACCAACGAGTTTCATCCCTGCCAGATCCTCGCCGATGTCATGACCTACATCGAGCATCGCGGCCCGATCCAGGGCAAGACCGTGGCCTGGATCGGCGACGCCAACAATATGTTCTACACCTGGCTGCAGGCGGCGGAGGTGCTCGGTTTCACCCTGCACTTCGCCGGGCCGAAAGGCTATGGCGTCGAAAAGAACCGCCCGGGCTACCCCCTGAGCGCGGCGCAGATCGCGCACCTGCGCGAGTTCGACGATCCGCGGCAAGCCTGCGAGGGCGCGCACCTCATCACCACCGATGTGTGGACGAGCATGGGCTATGAGGCGGAAAAACTGGCGCGCGAGCAGGCGTTCAAGGGCTTCATGGTGGATGGCGAGATGATGGCCCGCGCCCATTCCGATGCGCTGTTCATGCACTGCCTACCGGCGCACCGCGGCGAGGAAGTGGCGGCCGAAGTCATCGACGGGCCGCAGAGCGTGGTGTGGGACGAGGCGGAAAATCGCCTGCATGGCCAGAAGGCGCTGATGGAATTCCTGCTTTTGGGTCGCCTGGATTGACACTGTTCCCCTAGGCGAGGTCGGGTGGCCGTAACGCCCGCCCTAAGTCGCATTTAAGTCGGCCTGAGCAAAATCTTGTTGCGGTGCATCGTCAGGCGATGCATCGTTCGGGAGTTCAGGCATGGCGTTCACACAACAAAATTCTTCTGCGCCGCAGCACGGCCATGGCGTTCCTCACGTCAGGCTGCCGCTTGTTCAGGCCGACGCCGAAAAGGCTGGGCCGCCCGGTATGGCCGATCAGACTGCGATGCGGGCGCTGCTTTGGCTGCGCCTCGTGTTCGGGGTGTGCTTCGCCGTCAACCTCGGGCTGCACTTGCACCCGCAATACGCCGCGCAGTTCGCGCGTCAGGCTGCTGATGCGGCCGCTCAACCGCACTGGCTTGCCGTGTGGGATGGTGCGGTTTGGCGCGTTTTGTCTGCTGCCGGGGTGAGCAAGGGCTTGGCGCTGCTGTTTGGTGTCGAGGCTCTGCTCACCGTTGGGCTGTTGACGGGCTGGGGATTTCCGGCAATGGGGTGGTTGGGGCTGGCCTACGAACTGCTGGTGTGGAGCGCGCTCGGCGGCGGCGCTGGCACGGTGGCCCTGGTCTATGCGCTGGGTTTTGCGCTATTGCTGTTGCTGCGGGCATGGCAGGGTTCGGCGTGGTCTGACGCGGCGCTGCGCAGACCCGGTCTGTCGCAGATGCGCTGGGCCTTCTGGCTGGTCGGACTGCTTTGGATTGCAATCGTCTGGACGGTCTGGCAGCCGGGCCTCGGGCTGCGCCTGTCGGACGCTTTGATTCAGGCGCAGGCCCACGCGCCAAACGGGCAGGCGGAGTGGATTGCGGCCTGGGCCGGTCTCGCACAAGCGCTCGGCATGGGTGCGTTCGCCGTGCTGATCGCGCTGGTCGACACCTTGATCGCCGCGGGTTTGCTGCTGGCGCCGTGGCTGCCGCACCGGTCGCGCCGCTGGCTGCTGTGGAGCGGGCTGATCTTCAGCCTGCTGGCCTGGAGCCTGAGCGGGGCGCTGGGTATTTTTCCCCGCAGTCAGGCAGACACGCTGAGCGCCGCGGCGATAGGGGCGTGGCTTTTCGGCCTTCTTTTGGCGGCGCACCCTTGGCTCGACGCGGCACCCACTGGGGTTACGACTGCGCCACCTGAAATGCGCCGGGATGGCGATGCGGCCTGATCAGAACGAGGACGAATCCGGGCGGCTGTGGCCGCATTTCCAGCACTGGGCGAATTGCGGACCGTGACGTTCGCCGCAGTCGGCGCAGGTCCACAACGCGCCGCGCAGGGGGGTGCGCAATTCCTGCAGCAACTGTTTGGCGCGCGCCAGATCGCCGTCGTCGAGCACCCAGACCGCTGGGTTGCATTGATCGGGCGGAATCTCGCCCGCGATGCTGGTGAGGTAGCGCGAGAACACTTCGGCGCGCAGGCCTGCGGCGTTGAGCGCATCGGCCCAAAGCGTGGCGATGACCAGATTGGGCGCGATGTCCACCCGTTTCATCGCGGTGCAGCCGAGGTGAGTTCAGCGTAGAGCGTGCGGTAGAGCGCCAGCCGCGACGCAGAGATGGCCTGTGGGTCGGTGGTGAACACGCAGCCCGGTTCGTCGCGATGGGTGCAGTTCTGAAAACGGCACTGCCCGTTGCGCGCGCGGATTTCCGGAAAGCCGTGCTGCAACTGCGACACCGAGAGATGATGCAGACCGAAGGACTGAAAGCCCGGCGAATCCATCAGCACGCTTCCCGGCGGAAAGCCGGGTAGGTCGTATAGCCGTGTCGCGGTCGTGGTGTGCTTGCCGGCTGACAGCGCCTCGGAAATTTCGCGCGTGGGCGCCTGCGCCTGCGGCGCCAGCAGATTCGTCAGGCTGGACTTGCCCACGCCGGAGGCGCCCAGCAGCAGCGTGGTTTGGCCGCTGAGCAGGGGAGTCAGCGCTGCCAGCGCGGCTTGCGGCTCGGTGCGCACCGAGAGTTCGAGCACTTCATAGCCCAAATCGCGATACAGCCGCATTTCGGCCCGCGCGGCGTCGGCTTGCGGCAAGTCGCATTTGTTCAGCAGCAGGGTTGCGGGAATGTCGGCCGCGTCTGCCGCGATGAGCGCGCGGCCGATCAGGCCGTGCTGGATGCCGGGATAGGTGGCGGTGACCAGCATCACGCGGTCGAGGTTGGCAGCAAACATCTTGCTGCGCCAGAGATCTTCGCGCCACAACGCATTGCGTCGCGCATGCACCTGTTCGATGGCCAGCGGCGCGTCACCCGGGGCGAGGGTGACACGGTCGCCGCAGACCACCTCGGCGCGCTTGCCGCGGGGCACGCAGGCGAGCACCGTGCCATCGTCAAGCTGCGCCAGATAGTGCCGCCCAAACGCGCCGACGATGCGTGCGGTCAAACCGTGGGAGGTGGACGGTGCGGATTTGGTGCTGCGCTTGCCCTTGGGGCGTTGCGGGTTGTGGCGTTCCAGGTCGTCCATGCCAGCCGTTTGGCGGTTTAGCGCGCGGCGCCCTGGGCAAACATCGCGTCGGCTTTGGCCGCGCAAATGAAGTCGTTTCGGGTAATGCCGCCGGCCGAATGGGTGTTGAACGCCACACTGCAGCGGTTGTATTGCACCAGCAGATCGGGGTGATGGTCTTCGCGGTGAACCATCCAAGCCAGTGCGTTGACGAAGGCCAAGGTCTGGTAATAGTTGCCGAAGACGTAAGTCTTGCGGATGCTGCCGTCTTCAAACCGCCAGCCGTCCAGCAGTTGCAGGTAGGGCGTCATGGCCGCGGTGTCCAGGCGCTGGCTGGCGTCTAGCGGCATGCAGTGGCTGTCGAGCAAATCCTGGAGTGTCATGGCTGTTCAGGCTGTCGCCGGAGTGTGGGCCGAAGAGGGCGCGATGGATGAGGGCAATGCGCCCAGCCGTTCCAGTCGCTGCAGGGCGGGCGGGTGGCTGTAATAAAAGCGCACATAGATGGGGTCGGGCGTGAGCGTGCTGGCATTGTCGCGGTAGAGGGTGACGAGGGCTTCGCCTAGCGCGCGGGCGTCGCTGTGCTGGGCCGCGTAGGCGTCGGCCTCGAATTCATGTTTGCGCGAAGTGGCCGCACCCAGTGGGCTGAAAAACACGCCAAACACCGGCAGCGCCAGACTGAACAAAATGAGCGCGAGCGCATGGTTGGGGGCGAACAGATTGGGCATGACGCCCAGGCCGACATAGAACCACACTTGGTTGGACAGCCAGCCCAGCAGCGCAAAGCCCGCCAGACTGACGCCGAACATCACCCCCATGCGCTTGAGAATGTGATGGCGCTTGTAGTGCCCGACCTCGTGCGCCAGTACGCCTTCGATCTGCGCCGGGCTGAGCTGGCCGAGCAGGGTGTCGAACAGCACCACGCGCCGCGCCGCGCCCATGCCGGTGAAGTAGGCGTTGGCGTGAGCGCTGCGACGCGAACCGTCCATGACGAACAGGCCGGATAGCGCAAAGTCACAACGCTGCATGAGCGCCTGCGCGCGGGTTTTCACCTCGCCGTCGGGCAGCGGCTGAAACTTGTTGAACAACGGGGCGATCACTAGCGGATACGCCACCATCATCAGCAGGCTGAAAGCCGTAAGCCCCGCCCAAGCCCACAGCCACCACCAACCCCCGGCCACCTGCATGATCCAGAGCACCAGCAGGGCCAGCGGCAGCATGAGTACCGCGCCGACCAGCGCGTTTTTGAGCAGATCGACCACGAACATGCGCGGGGTGAGCCGGTTGAAACCGAAGCGCGATTCCAGCCCGAAAGTGCGCGCCACTTCCCAGGGCAGATCAAGCAGCGAACCGATCACGGCGAAGGCCACCAGCAGCGCAAGCTGGCCTCCCAAAGCGGTGCCGAAAGTGGCGCTCACCCAGCCGTTGAGCAACTGCAGCCCGCCTTCGAGCGTCCACACCAGCACGATCATGGCGGAGAACAGCGTCGTCCACAGACCAAAGCGCAGTTTCGCCACGGTGTAGTCAGCGGCCTTCTGGTGGGCTTCGAGCGAAATGCTGGCGCGGAATGGCGCGGGCACGGCATCACGGTGCGCGAGCACATGGCGCTGCTGCCGCTGGGCCAGCCAGAGCTTCAGCGCCGTGCCGCCAATCAGCGCAGCGGCGAACAGCGCGCTCCAGGCGAGGGCAAGATGTTGCGGGCTCATGCGAAAATCCTTGTCAGTCTTAGGTTCAGTCAGATTATCCCACCCGGCCTGTCCTCGCGACCCGCCGCCGCCATTCCCCTACTTGAATGCATTTCATGTCCGATTCCGCCACGTCCGCCGCTTCCATCCTCACCTGTCACGACGACAACCTCATCTGGGTCGACATGGAGATGACGGGGCTGAATCCCGACACCGATCGCATCATCGAAGTGGCCGTGGTCGTGACCGACCCGCAGCTCACCGTGCGCGTGGAAGGGCCGGTGCTGGCCATCCATCAAAGCGATGCGGTGCTGGCCGGCATGGACGCCTGGAACCAGAACACCCACGGCAAATCCGGCCTCACCGACCGGGTGCGCGCCAGCACCGTGGACGAAGCGCAGGCCAGCAAGGCGATCATCGCCTTCCTCAAAAAATACGTGCCCGCTGGCAAGTCGCCGATGTGCGGCAACACCATTTGCCAGGATCGCCGTTTCATGGCCCGGGGCATGCCCGAGCTGGAGGCCTATTTCCACTACCGCAACCTCGACGTGAGCACCCTTAAGGAACTGGCGCGGCGCTGGCGCCCCGAGCTGGTGAGCGCCTTCAAAAAGCAGCAGGCCCACACCGCGCTGGCCGACATTCAGGAATCCATCGACGAGTTGCGCCACTACCGCGAGCACTTCCTGCGCGTGCCAGTGGCGGGCGTCGATCCGGAAGTGGCGGGGTGAATCAAGCCGCTTGCTTTTGCAGTAGCCGCACGTGCATCGGGCGGGTGAAGTGCGCGCCGTCGGCGCTGCAATGCGGGTCGAAGGCGGCCTTGACGCGCTGCCGCAAATCGTCGGTGATCTGATGATCGGCGAAGCTGGGGTAGAGCATGCGCTGCTCGAAAGACTCCCAGCTGGGGAAGTGCGCGGGCATGTCGAAGCGGCGCTCGGCGGTCTGCTGCCATTGCCCGGTTGACAGGGCCCGGTCGAGCGCGGCCTGCGCTGCGGCGCGCACCGGACCTTCGTCGTTGTAGAGCTTGACGATGTCGTTGAGCGCGCCTTCATAAACCGGCTCCGAGACGTAGAGCCAGCCGCCCGGACGCAGCACGCGCCAGGTTTCCGCCAGTGCGGTCTGCATGGCGCCCTGCGGAATGTGGTGCAGCGACTTGAGCATCAGCGCCAGATCGAAGCCGCCGTCCGCGGCCGGTATGGCCGTGGCGCTCTCCTGCACGAAGCGCAGCCGCGGTGCAAGCATTTCGGGCAGACGCGCCAGATTCTTGGCGTGCTGGACCGCATCGACTTCCAGCGCCAGCGCTTCGCAGGCCGGGCAGCGCTGCAGCAGCTCGGTGAGCAGCCGGGCACTACCGCAACCCAGTTCGATGACCTTCAGGCTGTTACCCAGCGGCACCAGTTCGGTCAGGACGTCGAGTTCGTTGTGGATCATGGGGGGCTTGTGGGTGAGCAAGGCCGCGATTTTAGAGACGCGGTTAGAAAGGCAGCGCGGCGCTTTCAGCCCGGGAAGTCGTCCTCGTAAAACTCCAGTTCGCCTCGCACGCCTGCTGCGCGGTCGGCTTCGATTTTGCGCAACTCAACCCGGCGGATCTTGCCCGAGATGGTCTTGGGCAGGTCGAAGAACTCGATGCGGCGGATGCGCTTGTAGGGCGCGGCGCGTTCGCGCACGAACAGCAGAATGTCCCGGGCCAGTTCGGCGCTGGGCGCAAAGCCGACCCGGCACGACACGAAGGCCTTGGGGATGGTCAGGCGCAGCGCATCAGGGCAGGGCACCACGGCGGCCTCGGCCACGGCGGGATGTTCGATCAGCAGGCTTTCCAGCTCGAACGGGCTGATGCGGTAGTCGGAGGACTTGAACACGTCGTCGGTGCGGCCGACGAAGGTGTAATAGCCGTCGGCGTCGCGTTGCGCCACGTCGCCGGTGTGGTAGAGGCCGTCGTGCATGACCTGCGCGGTTTTCTCGGCATCGCCCGCATATTCGACCAGCAGACCGGTGGGGCGCGGCTCGGTCTCGACGCAGACTTCGCCTTCTTCCGCTGAGTTGCCGTCCACATCGACCAGGCGGATGCGGTAGCCCGGCATGGGGCGGCCCATGGCGCCGGGTTTGAGCGGCTGGCCGGGGCTGTTGCCAATAAGTGCACAGGTCTCGGTCTGGCCGTAGCCGTCGCGGATGGTGATGCCCCAGGCGGCGCGCACGCGCTCGATCACTTCCGGGTTGAGCGGCTCACCAGCGCCCACCAGTTCGCGCAGTTTGACCGGATAGCGCTTCAAATCTTCCTGAATGAGCATGCGCCACACCGTGGGCGGCGCGCACAGGGTGGTGATGCCGCAGCGCGACAGGGTTTGCAGCGTGGTCGCGGCGTTGAAGCGGCTCTGGTTGAAGGCGAAGATGGCCGCGCCGGCGTTCCAGGGGGCGAAAAAACTGCTCCACGCATGCTTGGCCCAACCGGGGGAGCTGATGTTCCAGTGCACATCGCCGGGCTGCAGGCCGATCCAGTACATCGTGGCCAGCGTACCCACGGGGTAGCTTTGATGGGTGTGCAGCACCAGCTTGGGCTTGGAGGTGGTGCCGGAGGTGAAGTAGAGCAGCAGCGGATCGGTGGCGCGGGTGTCGGCCTCGGGCGCGAAGTCGGCGGCCGCTGTTTGCGCCCCGGCAAGCGCTGTCCACCCGATGGGCGCGCTGCCTGCGGTGAAACGGCCTTGCACCTGCGTCCAGACGGTTTGCGGCAGGTCGTGGAATTTGGCGGTGTCGGCCGGCAGGCAGATCACATGCCGCACGCCGCCGCGGACGATGCGGTCTTGGAGGTCGGTGGGGGTGAGCAGGGTGGTGGCGGGAATCATCACCGCGCCGAGTTTGATGCAGGCGAGCATGGCGTCCCATAGCTCGATGCAGTTGGGCAGCATGAGCAGCACGCGGTCGCCGCGCGCCACGCCGCCCGCGCGCAGGAAGTTGGCCATGCGCGCCGAGCGCTGCGCCATGTCGGCAAAGCTGTAGCGCGCCTCGCTGCCGTCTTCTTCCACGATCCACAGCGCAGTCGCGTCGTTGTCTTGGGCCATCGGATCGAAATAATCGAGCGCCCAGTTGAAGCGGTCGAGCGCGGGCCAGCGGAATTCGGCGTAGGCGCGGGCGTAATCGGTGCGATGGCGCTGCAGCAAGTCGCGCGCCTGCATAAAACCGGCATGGGCGCCGGGGTGGCTGATGGGGTGGCTGATCTGCATCGAAGTCTCCTGATGTTGTTATGCGCCCACTTTAGCCCGCACCGCTGAGGCGGGCCAGCGGGAAAGCACAGAGGTCGACAGTCAGGTCGATGTCAGTTATCCCTCCTCGGGGGGCGGCTTGCGCAGCAGGCCAGGGGGCCTTGCAGCTCAGTCCGGCATGGGCGCCAGGCTGCGGGTGCAGGGGATCTGGGTGATGTCCAGCCAGGGCTGACCCGCGGGCGGCAGCTTCAATGCGCTGAGCGCCCCGCCCCACAGGCAACCGCTGTCCAGGCATAGCGCGTTGTGTTCCCAGCGCAGGCCCAGGGTGGACCAGTGGCCGAAAGCGATGGGAGTCTGCGCGGTCTCGCGCTGCGGCAGGGCGAACCAGGGCAGGAGTTCGGAGGAGGCGCCGTTGGCGCTGGCCTGCTTGTTGTGAAAATCCAGCCGTCCCCGATTCGGGCCGCTGGCCTGCAGAAAACGGGCGCGGGTGAGGGTGTTGACCACGATGCGCAGACGGTCGAACCCCGCCAGACTCTCGCTCCATTCGTCGGGCTGGTTGCCGAACATCACACGCAGGAAATCGACGTAATCGGGCGCGCGCAACCGGCGTTCCACCTCGGCGGCGAGTTGCAGGGTTTTGTCGGCCGACCATTGCGGCAGCACCCCGGCGTGCACCAGCAGCCAGCCTTGCTCCATCAGTGCCAGCGGGCGGCGGCGCACCCAGTCGATCAGCTCCGTGCGCCGTGGTGATTGCAGGATGTCGTCGAGTGTGTCGCTGCGGTGTGCCTTGCGCACGCCATGCGCCACGGCCAGCAGATGCAGGTCGTGATTGCCCAGCAGACATTGCGCGCTGTCGCCCAGCGCCATCAGCCGCTCCATGCTGGCGAGCGACTGCGGGCCGCGATTGACCAGATCGCCCAGCACGATGAGCCTGTCGTGCGCCGGGTCGAACTGCAGCGCGTCGAGCAGGGCGTCGAAGGCGTCGGCGCAGCCTTGCACATCGCCGATCAGGTACGTTGCCAAAGCCTCTCCCTAAAATGCGTGGTTTACCAAACGCATCATCGTAATGACGCAAGTTGACGCTTGCGTGCTCTTCTCGACAATCCATTCCACCGGAGCCACGCATGGCGCAGCTTGATCCCACGATTTTCAAGGCCTACGACATTCGCGGCATCGTTGGCAAAACGCTGACCGAGGACGCCTGCCGCGCGATCGGCCAAGCCTTCGCCACGCTGGCCCGCCGCAATGGCGAGACGGCGGTGAATATCAGCCGTGACGGGCGTCTGTCCGGCCCGGCGCTGGCGCAGGCGCTTAGCGACGGTTTGCGCGCCGGGGGCGTGGACGTGATTGATCTGGGCATGAACGCCACGCCCATGCTGTACTACGCCTGCGCCACCACGCCGGTGGTCAGCGGCATTCAGATCACTGGCAGCCACAATCCGCCCGAGTACAACGGCCTGAAAATGGTGCTCGGCGGCAATGCCCTGTTCGGCGAGCAGATTCAGGAATTGCTGGCGCTGACCCGCAGCGATGCCTTCGCACGAGGACAGGGCAGCACGCGGCAGGCCTCCATCGTCGAGGACTATCTGGGCCGCATCGAAGGCGACATCAAGCTGGCGCGGCCGATGAAAGTGGTGGTCGATTGCGGCAACGGCGTATCCGGCGCTTTTGCGCCGCGCTTGCTGCGCAGCCTGGGCTGCGAAGTGGTGGAGTTGTTCTGCGAAGTCGATGGCACCTTTCCCAACCATCATCCCGATCCCGCCGATCCGCACAACCTCGAAGATCTCATCCGCACCGTGCGCGACACCGGCGCCGAGCTGGGCCTGGCGTTCGATGGCGACGGCGACCGTCTCGGCGTGGTCACGCCCAGCGGGGCCGTCATCTGGCCCGATCGCCAGCTCATGCTCTACGCCGCCGATGTGCTGGAGCGCCATCCCGGCGCGCCCATTCTGTTCGACGTGAAATGCACCGCGCAGCTGCCCGCCTGGGTGCGGCGTCACGGCGGCGAGCCGGTGATGGGACGCACCGGGCATTCGCTGGTCAAGGCCAAGATGAAAGAAATCGACGCGCCGCTGGCTGGCGAGATGAGCGGCCACATCTTTTTCAAGGATCGCTGGTACGGCTTCGACGACGCGCAGTATGGCGCGGCGCGGCTGCTGGAAATTCTTTCTCGGGCCGAGAATGCGGGGGGCGTGCTCGAAGCCTTGCCCGATTCCGTCTCCACCCCGGAGTTGAAGCTGCAGACGGCCGAGGGCGCCAATTTCACGCTGTGCGAGCGTTTGCAGCGCGAAGGCCGCTTTCCCGGCGCTTTGAATATTTCCACCATCGACGGCGTGCGTGCCGACTACGCCGATGGTTTCGGCCTGGCGCGGCCCTCCAACACGACGCCCTGCGTGGTGCTGCGATTCGAGGGCGCCGATGCGGCGGCGCTGGCGCGGGTGCAGGCCGAGTTCCGCGCCGCGTTGCTGGCGCTCGATGCTTCGTTGAAACTGCCATTTTGACCACGGTATTGAATCCGTCCACACCGCCCTTGCGCGTGCTGATCGTCAAGACCAGCTCGATGGGCGACGTGGTGCACGCGCTGCCGGTGGTGCACGACATCCTGACCGCGCATCCGGGGGCGAGAATCGACTGGCTGGTCGAGGAGGCCTACGCCGACATCGTGCGCGCCCATCCCGGGGTCAGGCGAGTGATTCCGCTGGCGCTGCGGCGCTGGCGCAAGCAGTTCTGGCGTGCAGAAACCCGGCAGGAATGGCGCGAGTGGAAGGCTGGTTTGCGCGCCGAGACCTATGACGCCGTGATCGATTTGCAAGGGCTGGTGAAAAGCGCCCTCATCGCCCGGCTGGCGCGCGGGCCGCTCTATGGCCTGTCGTGGGGCAACGCACGCGAGGCGCTCGCGCCCTTGTTCTACGCCCATCGTCAGAAGACCGACTTGCATCGCACCGAGGCTGCTGTGCCGCGCTACCGGGCGCTGGTCGCCTGGGCCTTGCGCTATGCCCCGCAAGGCAAGCCGCAATACGGCCTGAGCCTGCAGGCCGAGCGCCCCGCATGGCTGGCTGGCGATGCACCCTATGCCTTGCTGCTGAGCGCCACCGCCAAAGACCGCAAGCTGTGGGAGGAAGCGCGCTGGGTCGCTCTGGGTCGAGCGCTTGCAGCGCAAGGTCGGATCGGGGTGTTCGCCTGGGGCGATGAGGCCGAGCGTGCCCGCGCTGTGCGTCTGGCCGAGGCGGTGAATGCTGCCGCGTCCGACGTCACGATGACACGCGCTTGCGTTGCCCCCGCTGCCTTCGGCCTAGCCGAATGGATGCGTGTGTTGCGTGCAGCCAGCGTGGTGGTTGGAGTCGATACCGGTCTGCTCTATCTCGCTGCCGCAGTGGGCACGCCCGCGGTGGCTGTTTACACCGGCTCGTCGCCGCACAGTGTGGATTTCGAGTCGGCGGGGCCGTGGCGCAGTCTGGGTGACACCGGCCAGCAGCCTGCTGTGGCCGAGGTGCTGAATGCCACGCGGGACGTGCTGTCAGCGGCTGCGAATAGTCGCTCCCCGGCATGAAACTGACCTTGCGGATTTACGGCCTGCTCTGGCGGCTGGCTTTGCCCTTCGCCTTGCTGCGGCTGTGGTGGCGCGGCCGCGCCGAGCCGTTGTATCGGCGGCATTGGGCAGAGCGGCTGGGATGGTTCAACGGCAAGTCGGCTTCTGCGACGACTACGGGGCCGCGGGTCTGGGTGCATGCGGTGTCTCTGGGCGAAACCCGCGCCGCTGCGCCGCTGATCGAGGCACTGCGCGAGCGTATGCCGCAGATGCGCCTTTTGCTGACGCATATGACCGCCACTGGCCGCGCCGCCGGGGCTGAGCTGCTGCAGCCCGGCGATTTGCAGGTCTGGCTGCCGTATGACTTGCCGGGGCCGATGCGGCGTTTTCTGCGCCGGTTTCAGCCGTGTGCGGCTGTGCTGATGGAAACCGAGGTGTGGCCGAATCTGGCCGAGCAATGTCGCGCAGCCGGGGTGCCGGTGCTGCTGGCCAATGCACGGCTGAGTGCGCGCAGTGCGAGCCGCTGGCAGCGCTGGCCGTCCTTGGCGCGCGTGGCCTGGGGCGGCTTGTTCGCTGCGGCGCAAACACCTGAAGATGCACGGCGCATTCAGGCGCTGGGAGCGGCGCAGGCGACGAGTCTGGGTAATCTGAAGTTCGACATGCGAGCCGACCCCGCGCTGATGCAACTCGGTGAGCAGTGGAAGGCGGCTGCTGCGCGCCCAGTGTTGCTGCTGGCGTCCACCCGCGAGCAGGGCGGGCAGAGCGAGGAGGCGTTGCTGCTGGCCGCGCTGCCTTTGGCGCTGGCGCAGCGGGCACTGCTGGTTTGGGTGCCGCGCCATCCGCAGCGCTTCGATGCGGTCGCGCAACTTCTCGCGGGTCAAGGCCACGCCGTGCAGCGCCGCAGCATGGGGGCGCCGACGGCCGAGACTGCCGTGTGGCTGGGCGACTCACTGGGCGAGATGGCGGCTTACTACGCCATGGCCGATGCGGCGTTCATCGGCGGCAGCCTGCTGCCTTTGGGCGGGCAGAACCTGATCGAAGCCTGCGCTTGCGGCTGCCCCGTGGTGCTGGGGCCGTCGCAGTTCAACTTCGCTGCCGCGGCTCAGGCAGCGATCGACGGCGGGGCCGCAGTGCAGGCGATGGATGCGGCGCAGGTGTGGGCGGCTTTTGCGCGTTGGCTCGACGACCCGCCTTTGCGGCAACAGGCGAGCCAGAGCGCCCG